>NZ_ASSB01000184.1:0-14063 GCF_000520755.1 Paenibacillus sp. 1-18 | reverse complement strand
ACGGAGCCGCTTCCAAATCGCCACGCGGGTGTCGTAGGGGCAGAAGACGGAGTCTATGCCCAGCAGGCTTACGCCGCGCAAAATAAACGGCAGCACCGTCGTAGGCAGCTTGGTGCCTGCCGTCAGGCCGCTCACGGCAACGGAGCCGTTGTAGGCGACTTGGCTGAGCAGCGAAGCGAGCGGCTTTCCGCCTACGGGATCAATGGCCGCTTGCCAAAGCTGCTTGCCCAGCGGTCGGATGCTCTCCGCGCCGTCATAGACCTCCTCGCGGGAGATAACCTCGGCGGCTCCGAGCGCCTTGAGGTAGCCATGCGCATCGGTTTTGCCGCTGCTGGCTACGACATGGTAGCCCCGCTTGTTCAGCAGGGCAATGGCTGCGCCGCCTACACCGCCCGTCGCTCCAGTGACGAGTACCTTGCCCTGATCCGGCGCAACGCCGTTTTGCTCCAGCCGATATAACGACAGGGCTGCGGTGAATCCGGCAGTCCCGTAGATCATCGCCTCTTTCAGTGTGAGTCCGTCCGGAAGCGGAACGACCCAATCCGCAGGTACGCGCGCATATTCGCTGAATCCTCCGAATTGAGATACACCGAGCCCGTATCCGGTCACGAGCACTGCCTGTCCTGCGCTGAAGCGGCCATCCTCCGAAGCCACGACCGTTCCAGAGCAGTCTATGCCAGGTACAAACGGATAGGCTTTGACGATATTGCCATCCTTGCGGGCGGCAAGCCCGTCTTTATAATTGATGCTGGAATAAGCGACACGAATCAATACTTCTCCAGCGGGTAAACTGTCAGCTTCCAAAGAGCGTACCTCTGCCTGAACTTCACCGTCCTGTGTCTGATCGACGACCAGGGCTTGAAATGATTGAGTCATTTGTAAAAGCCTCCTTTATTACAGTATGAGTCTTTAAAAATTTAGATTATAACCATCTTCGCAGTCTGTCAGCGGCAATGTTCACAGGCTTATCATATATTATACACTTACGCCCTAATTCTGCCGGAAAAGCGAGGATTACGGATCTAATCGTGCCCTATTATGTTTCAATAAAGTTCGATAATCAATTGAAAGAAAGTGATAAATGAATTCTTACGCGTTTTGCAAGTCTTTTTACGTAAACGGGATGTATTTTCAGAATGACTGTGCTAACATACCCTTTGATCGTTAAATAAATCTATGAAGAAAGGTGAATGAATGACAACCAGAGCACTAAAAAATGGTTCGGTATTGTCCGAAGCCAAGGAACTGAATTTGTTCCGTCTGACATGGCCTATATTTCTTGAATTGTTCCTGTTTATGCTGATGGGAAGCGTCGATACATTCATGCTCAGCTCTGTATCTGATAATGCAGTGTCGGGTGTGGGCGCGTCCAACCAAATTATTTCAATTGCCATCCTTGTACTGGAGGTTATCGGCAACGGCGCTGCTATCGTCGTAGCTCAATATATCGGTTCTAAAAAACTTGTCGAAGCGGCCCAGGTTACGGGCACGGCCATTACGTTGAATTTAATGGTTGGTTTATTGCTTAGTGTCATTTTTCTTGTGTTTGGTACTCATATGCTGCAATGGCTGAACGTCCAGGGAGATATTCTGGCTTATGCAGAATCCTATATAAGTATCGTCGGGGGCGCCATTTTCCTTCAGGCATTGATTAACGCGCTGGCGGCGACCATTCGTACACATGGGTTTACCCGGGAAACGATGTATGTATCGGTGCTAATGAACGTGATCCACGTCGTCGGCAACTATGTTTTGATTTTCGGACATTGGGGCATGCCTGCGCTCGGTGTAGAGGGGGCAGCTATTTCTACGGCAGGTAGCCGCTTTATTTGTCTTTTGATTTTCTTCTGGCTTATGTACCGGGTCACTGAAGTGCGCGTCGAGTGGAAATATTACGTCCAATTGTCCAAAAAATTTATCTCTAAAATATTGCGTATTGGTGTGCCATCCGCGCTGGAATCCATTATGTATCAGTCGTGCCAGCTCATATTCACATTATACGTGACTTATCTGGGTGCAGAAGCAATGGCAACGCGTCAATATGCGAATAACATTTCAAGCTATATTTATTTGTTCAGCATGGCAGTCGGTATGGGAACGGCTATCGTGGTGGGAAGGCTCGTGGGAGCCAGACAGAAGGATACAGCCTATAAACGTGTATTAAGCAGTGTGAAATGGGCGCTGCTCGTGACCGTGGTTATTGATGTGGTAGTTATCTTTTTCCG
Source organism: Paenibacillus sp. 1-18 (assembly GCF_000520755.1). NCBI lineage: Bacteria > Bacillati > Bacillota > Bacilli > Caryophanales > Paenibacillaceae > Paenibacillus > Paenibacillus sp. 1-18. The sequence goes on along the minus strand of NZ_ASSB01000184.1, from coordinate 11,838 downwards.
TGTGCCTTTGCTTGGTCTGTTCACCGAAAACCCTGAAATTATCCGTTTGGGAGCACAGGTCATCTTACTTAGCATCCTGCTGGAAAGCGGCCGAACGACGAATATCGTTATTATTAACTCGTTGCGTGCTGCCGGAGATGCCAAGTTCCCGGTCTTTATGGGACTGATCTCCATGGTTTGCATGAGCCTACCGCTTGGTTATCTGCTTGTGTTCAAGCTGGATATGGGACTCGCAGGTGTGTGGCTGGCTATTGCCGCTGATGAATGGACTCGTGCCGTTATTATGTATGCCCGCTGGAGAAGTCGTTTGTGGGAAAAGCATGCGCTGGTCGAGCACGATGCACCGGATCAGCCTGCAGCTCCGATTCCGGCGCATTGATCTGAGTAGCATTTATGATTACGTAGAGGCAGTTCAAGAGAACATCTTGAGCTGCCTCTTTTTGCTGATGGGTCACCATCTGTCTGCGCAGTGGTACCACAGGTAACTTTTAAGTTCAGCATATATAATCATGGCATTCATAAATAGAAGTATGGTAAATTTACTAAAAAAAAGATATACTTTTGTTGCACTAACGCAGTACATGAAGGACAAGGAGTACCGATGAAGAAGCCGGGCTATTCAGTGGCTTTAGCCAAAGCGGGCGCTGACCTGTTCATTGTAGCTAACAATGATGATTATGAAGAAACCAGACGTCTGCTGGAGCCTACAGGTGTGAAGGTTGCCTTTTATCAAGCTGACCTGACGGAAAAAGCATCTATTAAGAAGATTGTAGAAGAATGCGTCAAGGAATTTGGCAAAATTGATATTCTGGTAAACAATGCAGGTACGATCCGTCGCGCTCCTTTGCTGGAGTACAAGGATGAGGATTGGGATGCTGTAATGGAAATCAACCTGAATGCTGTATATCATCTGAGCCAGGAAGTAGCGAAGGTGATGGTAGAGCAAAAAAGCGGGAAGATTATCAATGTCGCCTCTATGCTTGCTTTTCAGGGCGGCAAGTTCGTTCCGCCGTATACAGCGAGCAAGCACGCAGTGGCTGGCTTGACCAAGGCATTTGCCAACGAGCTGGCGGTTCATAACGTTCAGATTAATGCGATTGCCCCTGGTTATATTGCTACTGCGAACACAGCTCCAATTCGTGCGGACGAGAACCGTAATCAGGAAATTTTGTCGCGTATTCCTGCAGGCCGCTGGGGCGATCCTTCCGATCTGATGGGGGTTGTTGTTTTCCTCGCCAGTCAAGGTTCCGATTACATGAATGGTCATATCCTTGCGGTGGATGGTGCGTTAAGCGAGTTAAACAAGTCAAGCAAGGGAAGCACCGCAGAACACATTTGGGTCATAAGCTGAAGGCTGCCTCCAAAGGAACAAATCCTTGCAGGCAGCTTTTGCTTATTCGGCTGGAGCTGTATGCTGAATTGGAAGATTAGGAGTTTATGCTGTTGATCCGTTCTATGCATATGGCATAAATGCCTTTATAATTTAATGAGAGAAAAATTGCTCAGGCTCCAGCCGTACACTCGGTTGGAGCCTTTGAGCATAACACAGTAGGATTGGAGAATAGAGAGATGAATTCACAGCAACACCAACGAGCTTTAGTATACAAATCTTTGTGGTATGCCGGTCCTTGGGTGCTTGCCTTAGGAGTGGTTCTGGTAGGTGCTAATTTGCGCGGTTCGATTACTTCTGTAGGGCCTCTGATCGGCTTGATTAAGGATTCTTTGCATATCTCGAATACACTGAGCGGCTTAGTAACGACATTACCGCTGCTTGCTTTTGCACTATTGTCGCCTTTTGTAGCTCATCTGGCACGCCGCTTCGGGTCACCCCGTGTTATTTTTACAGCCTTGCTGCTGTTGACCGTAGGCATTGTGGTACGTTCCACGTTGGGAGTGACTGCATTATTTGCCGGAACAGCCATGCTGGGGCTGGCTATTGCAGTGTGTAATGTTTTGCTGCCCAGTCTGATTAAAGAAGAGTTTCCCCGTAACAGTGGACTCATGACCGGCGTATATTCAGTATCCATGAATGTGGTCGCTGCAACAGCCTCCGGTCTGAGTATACCGCTCGCTTTGAACGCAGGTATGGGCTGGCGTGGTGCTTTGGGAATATGGGCGATTATGGGTGTCATCGGTATTTTACTGTGGATTCCCCAGCTTCTCAAAGCGCGAAAAACGGTTGATAAAGCGGCAATATCCGCCCGAACCGTCAATGTGTATAAATCGTCTTTAGCCTGGAAGGTGACGCTGTTTATGGGGCTGCAATCTGCCCTGTTTTATGTCCCTGCCGCCTGGTTTCCCGAGATGATGAGCGGACAGGGAATGGATTCCGAGACTGCAGGATGGATGCTGTCCGTGTTGCAGTTTGCGCAAATGCCATTTACCTTTATTGTGCCGATTTGGGCAGCACGCTTGAAGGATCAGCGGATATTGGTTCTCATTATGGCTGTACTGTATTTTATCGGTCTGGGCGGATTTTTGCTGGGAGCTACACAGTGGAGTGTCATTTGGGTCATTTGTATCGGTATAGCGGGTGGTTTTGCTTTTCCGTTAGTGATGATGTTCTTTAATTTGCGAACGCGGACACCGCAGCAGGCGGCAGAGCTGTCTGGCATGGCTCAATCCTTTGGTTACTTGCTGGCGGCGACGGGGCCAACGCTGTTCGGTTATTTGCATGATGCGACACAAGGCTGGACGATTCCGCTGCTGCTGCTCTTGTGCCTGAGTGTTGTGCTTATGTTTACAGGGCTGGGCGCAGCGAAGAAACGATATGTCGGAGGCGAGGTGGATGATCAGACTGTAATTTGATGCGGAGGGCTACAGTGTAATCTGTGGTACAGAGCAGGTCATACTGCTGGCAAAAGAGTTTGCGCTGCTGCGTTTTCTCTATGATAACCGGAACCAGGTATTCACCCGCGGGCAGCTGTTGGATCGTGTATGGCCGCTGGAGTATCCGGTGGAGCGTACAGTGGATGATCATATCTATAGATTGCGCAAAAAACTCAAGTCATGGAATGTGTTCCGTATTCATACGGTTAGAGGGTATGGCTACAGCTTGACCCTGACTGACGTGCAGCGACCTAATCATCCGTCCTTGTACGATCAGGAGGTGCGGGACGCCGTGCATGGACTATTCCGGAAATACCAGCTGTTGGGGCAGGGCAATTCCATCGTAGCGCTGGCTGCCCAGCAGGAGCAGATGGGTTTTGAACTGTCTCCTTTTTATCAGATGTATACTCGGTTTGTGCAAGCCGATATATTGTGGTTTTTGGAACAGGAGGATTTTGATCCCAGAGATCGAATATACTGGATGTTACTGCTATATACAGGTACAGCAGGGGTAACGGATCAGAAGCTTGATCTATGTGAGCAGGTGCTTTCCAGTGGATTACTATCCAAAGAGCAGGAGCGGGAATTGCGTATTCTCAACATCCTTGAGGCTTATGTGGAGAATGGGCAACCTGAACGCGCACAGGAGGGTCTTCCGCTGGCTTTTGCAGTGATGGAGCGGGATGACCTCGATAAATTTGTGATGCCTGTTGCACTGATGGAGATGTACATGCATCTGGTTGCCAATCACATGGAAAAGGCTGCCGAACTGTCCGATCGTCTGGAAGGCATGCTGTCGAAGGCTCCGTATTTGCGCGAACTGGGCCGTTATCGCCTGATGCGTGGACTTATGCTGCTGCGCACTGGAGATGTGGAAAACGCCGAGCGGCTCATGGATGAAGGGCTGGACACCCTGGATATGGCTAAACAGGAGTTGCTAAAAATCAAAGCGGTCTGTCAAATCCGTGGCTTCTTGAAGCTTTGTGGCACCTACCCCATGCTGGAAGAAAAATATGCGGCTCGTTACGAACGACTTGATCAGGACAACGGTTTAACACTATATCGTCCTGCACTGAGGCGCTGGCTGGAGCAGACACTTTCTGCAGTCTGATATTTTTTGCTGTCTGATTTTCTTCTGATATAGGCCCGTTAGGATGTTCTTATTGCTAAAGAGGCAGAAAATTGAGAGCAGGGTGAGTAGAAATGAAGGAGAAGAAAGAATTGCAATCCACGCCCAGCATTTGGCGCAATAGCCGTTTTACGCGAATGTTTGCGGCGCACACAGCTGCCTCCTTTGGCGATTGGTTTGATGCTATCGCCATTCAGGTGCTTGTTGCTTATCGCTGGGAAGCTGATCCCATGCTGATTGCGCTGATTCCGGTAGTGATGGCGCTACCAGGCCTGCTGCTGGGCTCCATCGCAGGTACGTTAGCTGACCGGGTACACAAGGCCTGGCTGATGATCGGCTGCGATGCAGCTATCGCCTTATTGACGCTGGCGATTCTCGCCGTCCCAGGTCCGGCATGGCTATTGCCTTTGCTGGGTTTGCGCGCGGCGGCTGGTGTATTCCAAATTCCGTCACAGCAAGGCTTGACCCGCACAGTAGTTGCCAGTGGTGACCTGTTTCGGGCGACCTCGCTGAATGGGCTGGTCAATCAGGCCTCCAAAGTGGCAGGGCCATTGCTGGGCGCCATGACCTTGACTGTGCTGTCCCCTCAGGCATGCATTATTCTAAATGCATTGCTGCGTCTCTGCTCGGGCCTGCTGCTGTGGCCACTGCGCGGAATCGGCCCGGCGCTGGCCAGCACCGATCAGCAAGCAGCGGTTGCTGACGAGCTGCAAGAAAAGCCGGCATTGCATGCAGCGCCTGAGGCTGGTGATGCCAGGATGCGAGAGGAGCCTGTCCACGCATCCGGCTTTCTCAGCCAATGGCGTGAGGGTTGGGCGTTCCTCTGGCGCACTCGAATGCTTTTGCATACGCTTATATTCGGGCTTTTCGGCTTGATCGCCATTCTCATGATTGACTACCAGTTTCCCACGCTGCTGCGGGTGCTCGCTCCGGGTAACGAATCGCTGCTCGGCTGGCTGGTTTCAGCCATAGGGGCTGGCGCCGTCGGCTGCATGCTGGTGCTTAATCGCTTGAATCGCATAAGCGCAGGCTGGGGACTCGGTGGAGGCTATGTGCTGGTTGGCGGAGCTATTGCCGCTTTGGGCTGGGCGCAACCGGGGACTGGCTTGCCCGTCCTGCTTACGATTGGGGCCACACTAGGCGTTGGCAATGGCCTGTACATCATCACCCAGAATTACATATTACAAGCCAAAACCCCGGCTGGTATGGTGGGGCGTGTCTTCGGTATCCAAAGCACCGTGATTGGAGCGATCATGATCGTTTCGCCGCTTGCCGGTGGGTTATTGATTCAAATGGCAGGGGCAGGGACAGCCTTTGTCTGGATCGGGCTGACCGTTGGAGTCTTGGGATTGGCCGGACTACTGCTTCAATCCGTCATTTGGCGAGAACCCCTCGCTGATTCCAGCCTTGCTCCAGAACAGAATGTCGACCTTGCGTAGTCGTTTGTTTTAGGTTTTGCAGTTCGGAATTTTAATCTAGGAGGAATAACCCATGAATCACCGAGAATCAACAACCGCGCCTATAGCACGATTGCTTGAAGGACCACAGGTATACTTGCGTCCCATTCATGTGGAGGACACGGAGCTATACTATAATACGTTGTTCCATCAGGATGTGCGGAGGCTGACAGGCACACAGCGCAGCTTTACCAAGGATCAAATTGCCCGCTATATCGAGGCTAAGGGCCAGGATACCTCAAGCCTGCTGCTTCTGATCGCGCTTTGCGAGGATGATCGTATCATCGGGGATATAGCCCTGCAGGATATGGACACCATGAATCGCAGCGCTGGCATCCGTATCGCCATTATTGAGCAAGGGGATCAAGGAAAAGGCTACGGCACCGAGGCGCTTGTTCTGATGCTGGGTTACGGATTCGGTATTTGTAATCTGCACCGGATTGAGCTGAATGTATTTGATTATAATGAACGGGCCATTCGTTGTTATGAAAAAGTAGGCTTTCAGCGTGAAGGTGTGCAAAGGGATGCTTTATTCTACAATCATGAATACCATGATTCGATCCTGATGAGTATGCTGAATCATGAATACCGCGACCGATATGTGAAAAAAGCAGAGAGCTGATAAACCACATTTACATGGGTTTGCAGAAGAGGTATAATAAACAGATAAAGTTACTCATTGCGCGAATATGAACGACAATATCAAATGAACATGATTACCGGAGGAGCCTGTCACCAAGGCTCCTCTTTGTCTTTTGGAGGGGAACCTGTGCTGTACTTCAGGTTTCCCTTTTTATTTTGTCAGAGTGGTCATGTGCCAGGTCAGACACATATTTTGCACGTTTATTTTGCATTTTATGACTATAGGAATGTTTTGAAATTCTGGATGATGCTCAAATGAGCCCAAAAACTTAAATAAAAGGAGGTTATCCGCCTATGCAATTTATACTATATCTTCTGCTGATTCTGTTGTTCACAAAAGTCGCAGGTCATCTGTCAGTCCGGCTCGGTCAACCCGCGGTGTTGGGGAAGCTGATCGCGGGGATCGTGCTCGGTCCAGCCGTATTAGGGTGGGTTCAGAACGATACGCTGATTCACGATATGTCTGAGATCGGCGTGCTGCTGCTGATGTTCATTGCCGGACTGGAGACTGACCTGAATCAGCTTCGACGTAACTGGAAACCTGCGGTAGCGGTGGCGGTCGGAGGTATTATTTTACCGCTGGTTTGCGGTTTTGGTGTAGGGGAAGCCTTTGGATTCTCGGTGCATGAAGGGTGGTTTCTCGGGGTTATCCTGAGTGCCACCTCTGTAAGTATTACGGTGCAGGTGCTCAAGGATATGAACAAGCTAAATACCCGGGAGGGCTCGACCATTTTGGGTGCGGCTGTGCTGGATGATGTGCTCGTTGTGGTGCTGCTTGCAGTGCTGATGAGTGTGTTCGGTATGAGCGGACAAGAGATGTCGCTCGGGCTTCTCGTCGGCAAAAAGCTAATCTTTTTTGTGGGAGCTATTCTGGGAGGATGGTTGGTTGTTCCGTGGATTATGAAAATACTTGCTCCACTAAAAGTGACTGAAGCAGTCATCACGGCTGCATTGATTATCTGCTTTGGGTTTGCGTATTTTGCTGATGTGTTGGGGATGGCAGGGATTATCGGAGCCTTCGCAGCCGGAATTGCCATCGCACAAACAGGCTATAAGCACGTCGTCGAGGAAAAGATGGAGCCCATCGCCTATTCCATTTTTGTTCCTGTGTTTTTTGTCAGTATTGGTTTAAATGTTTCCTTTGAGGGAGTGGGACAGCAGCTTGGATTTGTTGTTGCCTTGACACTGATTGCTCTGGTGACAAAGCTGATCGGTGGAGGCCTTGGGGCACGACTAACGGGCTTTGATAACCGTTCTTCGCTTGCAATCGGCTCCGGGATGATATCGCGTGGTGAAGTCGCGCTTATTATTGCAGCTACCGGTCTACAGACAGGTCTATTGGCACAGCAATATTTTACATCGGTGATCATTGCCGTTATTTTGACAACCTTGGCTGCGCCTCCGATTCTCAAGCTATGTTTTAGCGATAAAAAGGAATCTTCCCTTCACGAACCGAAGAAGAAGGTTGGCGTCAACAAGTCATAACGAAAAGACCCTTCGGGTTCATATTCTCACGGCACACGTATGGATAGATAGCCTGATTTAGAGTAAATCAGACTTTTCCATGCAGCAGGAGAAAATGAGCGGAGGGTCTTTTTTATGATTAAATGTGCTGCTAAGATGCTGAAATTAGGACTCGGATACCACTGTGAAACGTTGGTTCAGATGTTGTGGCTTTTCAATTTCGTCGATCACAGCTACTGCATAATCTTCATAGCTGACATAGCTTGCACCTTTGGAATTAACCAACAGTGTGTCTTTGCCTACTTGATAAGAGCCTGTACGTTTGCCAAGAGCAAATTCAGCAGAAGGGCTGATGAAAGTCCAGTTCAGGTCGCTGGTGCCACGCAGAATTTCCAGGTTTTTTCCTTGATTATGTGCTGTTGGGTATACGAAATCCGGGAAATTAGGAGTATCTTTTACCAAAAGGGTGTGGGAATCGTCAGTAAACAAGCTGCCTGCACCACCTACCACGATCAGCCGTGTACCGGACACATTACGCAGCGCTTCAATCAGTACGTTACCTGCGTCTACATGCAGATGCTCTTGTCCAAATGGGGCGCCAAAAGCGTTAACGACTACGTCAAAACCTTTCAGATCATCTGTTTTCAGATCAAAAACGTCTTTTTGTACCACAGTGGCACGATTTTCTGTTACTTTAGCCGGGTCGCGAACGATCGCGGTTACTTCGTGTCCTCTGTCCAATGCTTCTTTTATAATATTTCTTCCTGCTTTACCGCTTGCACCAATAACTGCAATTTTCATAATAGTAAGCCTCCTATAAATATAATTTGGTCATTTCAATGGTTTAATTGTAAGTGCATCCTGCTCATTCACGAACTTGTATATGTAACTATTATAGTTACAATATAAAATGAAAGTCAAGCGCCTCTACCAAGCCAGAGCTAAAATTCTTCGATTGGAAAGAGTGGAACTCGTTTAAGTATATAAAGACAAGAAAGGAAGGGAGATTGGATATGAATAAAAAAGTACAGCTTGAGCCTGCAGCACACAATATAAGCTTTTTATGGGCTCTGACGTATGATGTGATCTATTTCTGTTAAGGACTAAGGCTGTTTTCCCGAAGGCATTTACGGTCGGGAGGACGGCTTTTTATATATGCCTAAAAATGAAACCGCTTCACGTTCGCTGAACAGAGTGATAATATAAAATTTGAGAGATTTGACCGACATTTTAGTCTAAAGATCTAAGGGGGATATCCATGCCATTTCAGGGACAATGCATTTTACCTGCCGCTAAGCAAATGAAGCAGCTGGAGGGCATTTTGGACAGCTCCTACGAGTACGCAGTTTTTCTGGATACACATGTAGCGGAGCTGCGCAGCCTGTATCAGCTAGCCAGGAGTCGGAACAAGCAGATGCTTTTGCATGCTGATCTGGTGCAAGGCTTGAAGAATGATGAATATGCTACAGAATATTTGTGTCAGGAGATTAAGCCGTTTGGGATCATCTCAACCCGCTCTGGAGTGATCGCCACTGCTAAAAAGAAGGGAATCCTTGCGGTTCAGCGGGTGTTCCTGCTTGATACGATTGCACTGGAAAAAAGCTACGCGCTGGTGGAAAAGACACGGCCCGATTACATTGAGGTGCTGCCCGGCGTTGTTCCGCCAATGATTAAAGAGGTCAGTGAACGTACGGGTATTCCCATATTGGCGGGTGGACTGATTCGTACCCCGGAGGATGTGGAAGCGGCTCTTGCCGCGGGAGCTACAGCAGTGACGACATCCAATAAAAAGCTGTTTGAGCATTATAGGCAATAGAATTGATCAGTAGAACGCAAGAAGTATACGAGGTCACCTGGAACAAGATCATGCTCTGGTGACCTCGTATACTTCTTGTACAATTAAATCACACCAGTGTAGAACCGCCATCCACGACAATGGTCTGTCCGGTGGAATATTTTTCACGCATTAAATAAAGATAAGCCTCAGCCGCGTCTTCGGGTTCTCCAGCTCGTCCAATCAGGAGGTTTTTTCCGGCAGTTTCATACATCGCGTTTCGATCTTCCTCAGGAACACTGTTCCACAGCTCAGTACGCATTAGCCCGAAACTAACGGCGTTAACACGAAGCGGACTGAGTTCGACGGCCAGCGCCCTGGTTAGAGCTTCAACAGCACTACATACGCTGGCTGCAACCGTCAAGCCCTTCTGAGGTCGGACTCCGGCAACGCCAGAAGTTAAAATGATGGAGCCGTTCTGTCTGATGCTCCCACTTCCGTATTTTGCGGCCATAAACGCCCCCCAGTACCGCAGGTTAAAGAATCGCCGTGCAGTCTCTATATCAATTGAGCTGAGATTTTCGACTAGTAATGACTCGCCTGCTGAGAAAACCAAGTGGTCGAATTCACCAATTTGGCTGAAAAATGTTCGAACCTGCTCCTCGCTAGATAGATCAACCACATGTCCTTCCGAACCTTGGGGGAGGCGCAAGAGCGCATTGTGAACTTTATCTTTTTGACTGGATACTACGACTACGGACGCTCCTTCCCGCACAGCGGCTTCGGCTGTAGCAAATCCAACTCCAGAAGTTCCTCCAAGGAGAATAGCGCGTTGGCCTCTCAAAGTATTGCTACAACCGTTTTGTTCTGGTTTCACCTTAAATCCCCTCTTCTTCGACTATTTATTGTTCTGGTATTACAATACGCCCTTTTCAACCCTGACTGCCGTACTCCTCCTTCACTGTAGGCGACAAGTCGATTATAATCAGTTTTATAAACGCTCAAATAGGTCTGTATTTGTAGTACTGTTCCGAATGCTAATCGTACGGATACTGTTATAAATTCTATTAGGATATAGAGGTGTATCATTGTTATGAATTCTGAAAGAAGACGAAAAGAACTAGCTGATTTTCTTCGGACTCGTCGCACACGTCTATCTCCGCATGATATGGGATTACGGGTTGAAACCTCACGTCGTCGTACGCCTGGTCTGAGGCGAGAAGAAGTGGCGAGTCTATCCGGCATTTCCTTACCATGGTACACCGCATTGGAGCAAGGGCGGGATATCCAAGTGTCGGAACAAGTACTAGAGAGTTTGGTACGAACACTCCGACTCAATGACGACGAACGCAACCATCTACTCGTATTGGCTAACCATTCCATACTTCCAAACATCACAGAAGATGGATCCATTTCTCCAGCCCTTCAACAGATTCTCGACAAGCTGGGGACATACCCTGCTTATATCATCGACAGGCGTTGGAACGTTTCCGCATGGAACAAAATGACAAGTACATTATGTGGAGACTTTAACCAAATAGCAGAGATTGAAAGAAATATTCTTTGGCGCGTCTTTATGATGAGGGATAACAAAGCTCGCATAGTTAATTGGGAAAACGTCGCCACCATGCTGTTGGCCCATTTCAGAAGCCGATACGCCTTGCACATGAATGATTCGTGGTATCAGGATTTAGTTAACATGTTATGTGACAGGAGCGAGGAGTTTAGAGAGTGGTGGGGACGACATGATGTTTCCAGAAACTCGGAAGGGGAAAAAGTGATACATCATCCTCAAGCAGGACTGTTGACATTTCGTTACAACACTTTTACAGTCTCTGAAAGCGGTGAGTTCGTAATGAGGGTATATACGCCAATCGAAAATACAGGAACTAATCAGCTGTTAGAAGATTTATGGCAGGGATCTCGTTGAGGACGATATAAGCTTATGGTTCAAATTAGGAGCTTTCCAGCCAGAAGGGAAAGCCCCTTTTACTATCGTTCCATACTTGAAAGTCAGGTTATTCCGCTAACGGGAAGCGTTCTCCATAACTAACAGCGGCAGTCTAAGACTTTATTTTCTTGTCTTAGCTCACCGCTGTTTTTTTAAAAAAGTCTGATAAGTATAAAAAGTAAGCACCATTACATCCTAAACAAGGAGATCGGAAAACGTTGGAACAATACATTCTTGCCTAGGATCAGGGCACAACCAGCTCGCGCGCCATCTTGTTTGATCGGCGGGCGACTAACAGGCTGCTAGGGACTGAGTTTTATGGTAGATGGGAAAAAACGGTGAATGCCGCGATGGCGTTCAAGTAGTACGTTTTTACGATAAAATACAAGCAGGCAAATTTCCCTTTTCATCGTGTACAGTGTGTGCTACGATATGGATAAGTTAATACTCGTCAGGAGATTTGGAGAGACCATGAACCGCTCGGCATGCGCCGCAGCGATGTTCGTGGTCTTTTTTTGTATCTTTTGATGACTGGGTTGGCAGATCGCATTGTGAATATATACAAAGCTGGAGGGATAGATGATGGGAGAAC
>NZ_ASSB01000183.1:0-2430 GCF_000520755.1 Paenibacillus sp. 1-18 | reverse complement strand
ATAAGGTCTATAAGGTCTATAAGGTCTATAAGGTCTCTAGGAATCCTGGCAAATACAAATGAAAAGTCTCCAAATTAATACTGGCATATTTTGTTTGCGCATCTTTTCGGACTTTAATCAAGTTTGCTTCTCTTAATGTACGGAAATGATACGATGTATTCGATTTGGAAGTATCGCATATCATTCCCAATTCTCCACAATTCATCTCCTTCTTGTTACCTTAGAGTGTCCGAATAATTTCGAGACGGGTCTCATCAGTCAATGTTTTAAAAATACGAACTCTTTGTTCACTGTTCAACATTTGTAGACCTCGTGTGCTCAACATATTCAACTATCGTGCCATCTGGTTGTTGCACAAGCATGTTGTAGCCTGTCGGAACTTTCGTAATATCTTGCCGGATCACTGCACCTTGATCCAATAGCCAAGCTTTATAAGCGAGAATATCATCCACTAGGAAAGACAAAGTGATATCCTGCACAGCTGACAGCGCACTATCCGTTCCTCCAATAAGCAGAAGTTGACCAACAACTGCAATGTCCAATTTTTTCTCAGCATAATGGAACCTTGTCCCTGCTTTGGTTTGCAGCAGTTCTTCGTAAAACGGAAGAGCTTTTTCCAGCACATTGGTATAAATAGGCGTTAAGATTTTAAGGACTTGCAATATCATCCTGCTCCTTTCCTTTAAGGAAATATAATTAACTTATTATACAATAGTTTTAAAACTATTGTACTAAATGAGTAATGAGAAGTCAAGTATTGTAACCTGTCGAGGTTTAATTTAAGGTACAAGGACAGCTTCATCGAAAATAAAAGGCCCAGGCGATAACTACGCCTGAGCTTCAACAGGATAGGTAAATGTGGCTCCGTTATGCTATTTCCTGATGAGCAACACACAGCACTCCACATGTGTCGAGACGATGGAAAGGATATACTTCAAAATCATTTTAAATATATATCATTCAATTTCCTTCTATTTCCTTCCAGATAAGCTAATACACTCTCTTTTTAGCAAAGAATAATGATATTGATCGCATATAGAACCATCACTAAACCAATAATGCTCTCGATAAGTCCCCTCCAGCTTAAAATGGAATTTTTCTAATAATTTTATGGATGCTTGATTACATGCTGCAACAGTTGCATAAATTTTATTCAACTCCAAATCCTTACGTTCAAAAATGATGCCTATAAATAACTCAAGTAATACATTTGCATGTCCTTGTTTTCTATGTTTTAAAGGCAAGTAGTATCCTATCTCGGCACTTTTATTTCGAGAATTATAGTCAAAAAGCTGTATCTTGCCTATCCGTTTATTATTGTTAGTTTTATCAACTAAGATATATATTAATAGCCCATTTGCAAGTCTCTTCAGTACATTCTCTTTATAATTATTATATGGAGGTAGTTCGTTTATGGGTCGGCAAGTATGCTGCTCTTTTTCGGTTTCAATAAGACTCCAATCATATAAGTCTGGTAAGTAATCTTCAATATTCCCACTATTTAAAAGTACAAGTCCCCTTATCATTCTATCACTCCATTATTTTTAAATTTAGATCGTTTGGACAGGCTACCATTTTGGTTTTAGGTAACCGATTTGCCAACACGAAGATGCATCATAATGGCAAACCATGTGGCGTATCACTATATTTCCATATTAACTCATGTTACACTTCCCTCCCGTATCAACTGCTTCCAAAAATACACATAGCAAATCCCCCAACCGATGGGTCATTCTGTAAACTAAATCTCTCTTTTAACCGATAAATACATATGCTGGGTTGTTTATTAAATATCACCTCTCGCCCCTTTTTAGCGTACAAACCTTGTTATACATATTTATCTTGACTCACTGTTGTGCTCATCTGCTGCTTCTATAATCAGAAGCAAATGCAAAATGACGTGCTTTACTTGTAATCAGCCATCACACCTAGAAAGGAGACATGAACTCACTTGAGCCAATTATCAGACGGGATCGGATATGAAAGCCTACGCTTTTATGGTCCCTTTCAGCCACAACATATCAAACAACTTCAAATAACACGTGCCATCAATGATCATGCCTTTTTACATATCAGTGGCATGCTCTCCGAAGAACAAGGAGCTGTATGCATCGGACAGGATATGGAGCAAGAGCCCATTGTGATTCGCCAGTTGGATGATCAGGGACAATCGCTGAGAAGGCTGTTCCATGGGATTGTTACACGTATGTCCGTACGCTGTGTGCGAGGCGTATATACATTTGAACTAGAGGTCGCTTCCCATTCATACCAGATGGATATCAAGGTAAAAAGACGCTCCTATCAAGATATTCACCGCACCTATGATGATCTGGTCACTGCGCTGGTTCGAAAATATCAGTATGGAGATGCCATTGATACGGTAAGCAATCATGCCAAACTGGAGACATTTGTTCTACAATATGAGGAGAG
>NZ_ASSB01000182.1:0-3173 GCF_000520755.1 Paenibacillus sp. 1-18 | reverse complement strand
GACCATGAGCCGCGTATGGCGCTGGATGGCGGCCCTGACGGGCTTGGCCCGTATCGGGCGATGCTGGAGCAGCTAGGGCTCCTTCAGGCTCCGCCCCGGCTGATCGGCTTCGAGCTGGGCATGGGACAGGCCAGAGACGTGGCCGCGTTGCTGGAGCAGGCAGGTCATTGGAAGACAATCTTGATTGTTCCGGACCTTGTAGGGATTGAACGACATGTCCTAGGTGTCTCGGAGTAGTGCTGCATTTTCTTTTTGCGAGTCTTTCCTTTAGAATAAGAGGAGTATGACCGAGAAACGGCTCAGGGGGAAATCATGCTTCAGAAATTGAAAAAATTGGATGGTCCGGTTATCTTTATTCTGGTTTTGCTCATGGCAATCAGCATCATCACGGTATATAGCGCGGGCAGAGGCCCTACGAATCTGGCGGAGCACGGCAATGACTACCAGAAGATGATCGGATACTATATATTGGGTTTTGTGGCGATCTTGGGTATAGCGGTGGTTGATTTTCGGATATTTATTAAAAAGGCACTGTATGTATACGGAGGCGGGATATTCCTGCTCATTCTCGGCTTTTTTGGCGGGACGGTTAACAACTCTCAGGGCTTCTTGAAAATTGGCGGCTTGAACCTTCAGCCTGCTGAGGTATTCAAGCTGGTTCTTATCATTTTTCTGACATATATGCTGATCAAAAAGCGCAAGAGCAAGCTGTATTTTGTTCAGGATGTACTTCCAGTCGCTCTGGTGAGCTTTGTTCCATTTGCCATGGTCATGGCGCAAAATGACCTGGGTAATGCGCTTGGATACATCGTTATTGTTATCGGTATGCTGTGGATTGGTAATGTGAAGGCATCCCATGCGTTGATCGGATTCACCATATTTGCAGTCGCCGTTGGCGGCGGGATCAAGGCCTATATTTCGTTTCACGATGAGATTGATTCCTTTATGAAGGGGATTGGCCGCAGTCACTGGGTAGAGCGTCTGGACCCTTGGCTCGTACCGGAAAAAGCGACTGCGAAGGCATCTTATCATACCAAAAACGCCAAGCTGGCGATTGCCTCTGGCGGGATGATGGGCAAGGGCTTTTTGCAAGGAACCTCGGTACAGTCCGGGCGTGTTCCTTATACGTATGCGGATTCTATTTTTGTGGTCGTAGCGGAGGAATTTGGCTTTGTGGGCTCCTCGGTGCTGCTCTTGTTATATTTTATTCTGATTCACCGGATGATCCTGATCTCGCTGGAATGTCGCGATCGTGCCGGACCGTATCTTATCGTGGGTGTTGTGTCCATGCTGCTATATCAGATTTTTGAGAATATCGGTGCATTTCTAGGCATTATGCCGCTTACAGGGATTACGCTTCCGTTCATAAGCTATGGGGGTACGTCTCTGCTCATTAACATGACTAGTATTGGCCTGGTTATGAGTATTAAGGTACACGGCCAGGAGCTGGAAGATGATTTGCCACAGCCTTCCAGAGTGAGCTTGGCGAAGGCGAAAAAAGCTTAGGGTACGTGGAATGTGAGAAGATGCGAATTGATTTTTGTATATAGTAAAACAGTACAACGAAAAGGTCCAGATTGCGAAATCTGGGCTTTTTCATATTCGCAGCTCATAAACAAATCTTTATCCTGAATATTTTATGAGATTCATAGGTTTAGACTCTCCCAAACCGGACAGACTGATAGACATGATAGAGTTTGCGTTTGGGGGGACGAAGATGAAAAGCTGGGTAAAGCAAGCTGCCATGATTCTATTTTCTATTTCAGTCTTAATGATGTCTTGGGAAGGCCAAAAAACGGATGCTGCTATGACCACTGGAGCAAGAGATCCTATAACCTCAGGAGTGACAACAACAGGGACGAGAGTGATTCCGCATGATTCCATCCGGCTGCGTATTTTAGCAAATTCAGATCGTCCAGAGGATCAGTTGGTTAAGCGCGAGATTCGGGATGCCATTGTTCAGCAGATGAATGCATGGGTGGGAAAGCTGGAAAACCCGCAGAGCTTAAATCAAGCAAGAGAGTTGATTGCTGCTCACTTACCTGAAATTGATCGTTTGGTAGGTGCAGAGCTGGCTCGGCGTGGTATTGCATATAATCATCAAGTGGAACTGGCAAGTGTTCCTTTTCCGACGAAAATGTATGGTGGCCTTGTCTATCCTGCAGGGAATTATGAGGCCCTTCGGATCACACTAGGACAAGGCAAAGGGCAAAATTGGTGGTGTGTGCTGTTTCCGCCATTGTGTTTCATTGATGCAGGCAGTGGGG
Source organism: Paenibacillus sp. 1-18 (assembly GCF_000520755.1). Taxonomy (NCBI): domain Bacteria; kingdom Bacillati; phylum Bacillota; class Bacilli; order Caryophanales; family Paenibacillaceae; genus Paenibacillus; species Paenibacillus sp. 1-18. Next base: position 906 of record NZ_ASSB01000182.1, on the reverse strand, counting down.
AAGCAGCGGCACAAACGGTATCGGCAAAAGCGAATCACGGAGACGGTCAGACGAAGGCGAATGGCAAGGAACCGGAAGTTCGTTTCTTCCTGTGGGATGCTCTTACGGGGTTGTGGGGCTGGGTAAGCGGCTTATTTGCCTAATCCTTGTGAATTGCAAAAGATAGATGTACAGCTTGCAGTTCCCTATCCATGGTTGGTATGCGTGCAGGCTGCGGAGAAGAGAAGAACGGCTACGAGTTTCCCGTATGCTATAATGGGATGTACAGTATATATGCACATGGCAGAGCCGATTCAGCTGAGCTTTCAAAGCAGGCTTTTTTGGGAACAAGCAACATGAATCGGACTGTATGACAATAAGATATGGGATGATCTGATATGACCGATAAATCGAATCCAATACAAGATTTGCACGGAGAGTTTGCACAAAAGGAGAAGCCCAAGCAGACGCTGGAGGTTTCGCATACAAAATGGTGGGATGTAAGATGTTTGGTTTCTGAAGAGAATATCTCCGGCGAAATAGGGAATGAACAGGCTCGGATTGCGGCGGAAAGAGGCATGTGTGAGGCCGCCGTACTGCTCCAAGCGGGAGACACGGTGGCATTTCCTACAGAAACCGTCTACGGCCTGGGTGCCGATGCACGCAGTACAGCAGCGGTGGAGGCGGTGTTTGCCGCCAAAGGACGACCTTCCGACAATCCGCTCATTGTACATATTTCAGACCCTGTCCAATTGAACGGCATGGTAGCCCAAATAAACGATACGGCCCGGGCGCTGATGGATGCGTTCTGGCCGGGCCCGCTCACGCTGGTGCTGCCAGTGGTGCCGCAGGCGTTGTCACCTCGTGTGACAGCAGGGCTGGACACGGTCGGCGTGCGTATGCCGGATCATCCGATAGCGCTGCGCC
>NZ_ASSB01000181.1:0-559 GCF_000520755.1 Paenibacillus sp. 1-18 | reverse complement strand
TAAAATAGGCTGTCGAGACTTTCTCGACAGCCTGAAGGACCCTCGGATAGGGTCCTCAGAGTGTCGAGAAAGTCCAACGGACTTTCTCGACACTTTATTTTTTATTTGGGGAGACTCAACTTTTAAAACAAAAATCGATTTAAAACGATCTGAGGACCCATTTTTATTTGATCAAAATGGCCATTTTAAACCTCATTAAAAAAACAGGGGGTTTCTCGACAGCCTGAGGACCCTCGGATAGGGTCCTTTTTTGTGATTAAAACATATTAGCCTGCTCAGGCTGTCTGAATCATCATCTGGACTTTTTTCAGCCTTCCTCACGAACGCTAAGTTGCCCTGTACCTGGTTCATTCAGCACAATTCGGGCTTTGACGGTTGATCCATCTTTACGCTTAAAAGACAACAGCTGTGTCTGTCCCTTCGTCAACAGAGACTTGAGCATCGTTTCCGTAATCTGCTTGCCAGCATATTCCTTCCAGACGACAAAGCCGCACCCCTGCTTGTAGTGGCTACACCCGTACCCCTTGCGGCCTTCAATAATGCTTCCGCCGCAACTGGA
>NZ_ASSB01000180.1:0-343 GCF_000520755.1 Paenibacillus sp. 1-18 | reverse complement strand
TTAGTGTCCAAGTTCACTAAGGGGCTAAAGAGATATATATTGTTGTTTAATTAAAGTAAGGGGGGATAGTTTACACCTAAAATTCCCATTTAATTTCCAGAATTACCCCTAGCACATCCACTTCGACACTCAACCTAAAATTTGACTCGATACCATCCATCAGAAGGTTGCTTTATAGGCCATATGTCAAGTTTAAGTTGAATCTACTGATAAATTACAAGGGAATACGAACATAACTATTCAACCAGGTGACTTTGTATTGTATGAGTTGTCTTTTGATTTTCACTAATAAACTATACATAAGCAGTGATGATACCCTTAATCAAGAAATCATTGTAAACTA
>NZ_ASSB01000179.1:0-933 GCF_000520755.1 Paenibacillus sp. 1-18 | reverse complement strand
CCGTCCGCCAGCCACAGGGTCAGGCAGTCGACCAGCACCATAGGCGCGGGTGATGGCGGCGATGCTTGACTGGCGTGCAGGCTAGCAGGATCGCTGCCTTGCGCAGCCGGCCATGCCTCTATTTGTGCTATATCAGGGAGGCCACCAAGCCGCCGCAGCAGCTCCGGCAGCGCCTGCGCTTCCTCCAGCGTCTGCCAGTCATACCCGGCAGACTCGCGCTGGAACCGATGAAGGTCGATGCGATCCTTCATCTCCGTGTCGTAGGCTTGTGCCGTTGCAATATAGCAGGCGCGGGGTGCGAGCGACATGCATAACCGCTCGGCAAAGCCGCTTTTACCGCTGCGTGCCCCCCCGGTCACGAGCGCCTTCATCGCTGTGCGGCTCCCTGACCGTCCGATACGCCGGCATCGGCAAAGGTCGCCATTTCGCGCATAATGCGGCACGCCGCATCAATCAGGTGCAGGCTCAGCGCACCTCCAGTGCCCTCCCCGAGCCGCATGTCGAGATGCAGCATGGGCTCCAGCTTGAGCTGGCGGAGCACCGCGGCGTGCCCGCGCTCGTCCGAGGCGTGCGAGGCGAGCATATACGCCGCACTTGCAGGCGCCAGAGCGCGCGCAGCGAGGGCAGCTGCGCCGGAAATAAAGCCGTCCAGCACGACTGGACAGCGATGTGCGGCTGCGCCGAGGATGACGCCCGCCAAGGCGGCAATCTCCAGACCGCCGACCTTGGTCAGCACGTCGAGGGCGTCATTTCCATCCGGCTGGTTTACGTCCAGCGCGCGGCAGACCACCGCTATTTTGCGGGTAAGTCCGGCTGAATCTACCCCCGTGCCCCGGCCTACGATAACTTCCGGCTCCAGTCCGGTAAGGGCACATACGACCGCAGCACTGGCTGTCGTATTCCCGATGCCCAGCTCGCCGGTAACGAATAGCC
>NZ_ASSB01000178.1:0-1372 GCF_000520755.1 Paenibacillus sp. 1-18 | reverse complement strand
AGAGAGTTAGTGTCCAAACTTAGGGGGTTAATCCGAATTAATGTTTACCGTTAGTAATTCATTTCAACCCTCATTTACTTGATCCATTAATAATGTTGGCTTTATTCAGCGGACATGGCATCCGCTTTTGTTACATGAACCGTACCATATGGATGCTCAGGCGGCGCATAGATAGCGTATATTTTAAGTGGGGTATTCCCCGTATTGGTAACATTGTGCCATGTTCCAGCAGGTACCATAATTGCATAGCCACCACAGGCCATTTCTTGAAAATTCAAATGATCTTTACTTTCACCCATCTGAACAAGTCCCTGACCTTCTTCAATACGTATGAATTGATCCGTTGTGGGATGAACTTCTAAACCAATGTCATCTCCAACATTAATACTCATTAGGGTCACTTGAAGGTGTTTCCCTGTCCACAAAGCAGTGCGGTAAGTATTATTTTGCTTAGTAGCTTGGTCAATATTCACTACAAATGGTCTTTGCCCATAATCTGTTAATTTATAAGGATACCAGTTCGTGTTGATCCCATTATAATAATGACAATTCCAATTATTACTCCAACGGATGTTATTCCAATAGTCATGCATTGGAGTATGCCATTGATATGGATAGCATGAATTACGGTACACTATTCATTCTCCTCTCAGCATTTCATTGTTTATTTTCATTCTATGCACTTGCCTATCTAAAGGTTTAAAAAAACTGTCAAGAGCCTGAGACCTTAAAACAACAAACTTCGATCATAAAATTTCAGACTCTTGACCGACTGAATCAATTGAACAGCCCCATATAAACTGTCTGGCGCATCGTCGTATGTACAATTTCGATTGTAGTCCCTCACCTGATGGTTATATCTGAGGTTACCCGAATTGAACAGAATATGCCCCTTCTTGATTTCTGGCTCCAAGCTAATAATACGTTCATGCTTCTGCCCCTTGGAATGCACACTCTCTACGGGTGTATGTATACGAGCCTTCCATAGCTCTTCTTCAAACTTTTGCTTCATATAGCTTTGTGCCTGATTCACTTCAAAACCCAGCTTATCTACAGGGTAAAGCTTCAATTTTTCAATAGCGGCTTGAAATAAATTATCCGGCAACAGTTTATAGATATTGCCGTCAACACATACATTTGCTTCGTCCTTCGGTGTTGCCCAATAATTGAAATAGCCGAATAGTCATTTTTCTTCCCTGTCTTAATTGCTGGATCAATGTACATCGCCATTTCCATGTCCTCAAACTCAGGCAACCTGTCCCAATACATGAGATTCTGAAATATGTATTCGTCTGTTGAACGCGGATCATTTTGCAATTCTTTATAAAAACTTTTCTCGCCCATAGCTTGCTTCTTGCACATCAAATAATAA
>NZ_ASSB01000177.1:0-16652 GCF_000520755.1 Paenibacillus sp. 1-18 | reverse complement strand
TGATTCGAGGAGCTTGAATCGGGATGATGTGAAAAAAGGGTTTGCAGCCATTCAACAACTAATATAAACCCAGAGCAAGAAGGATGTCCATTGAAGGCCCATTCCGGGCATGGCGGATTAGCGGTAACCGCATGTTATAAATTACCGATCACTACAATAGGAGCAGCGTAAAGTCGCTGCTCTTTTTAATTTTGGATAAAAGGCTGTATTGTTATATAAAATTCTGTATCCTTAATGTCGATACAATCGTATGGAACAATATAGGAGATGAATTTGAGTGAAGAAGAAGATAAGGGATGGGCTAATTTTTTATGTAGTAATACCGTTATTTTTAACAGGGTTTATATGGTTCCCCCTTGGTATGAATTATTTGTATTGGACAGAAATGAAAAATGAATTTCACATTCAAGAAGGCTACTGGGAATTCTTTGGACGAAATTGGTATAAAAGATCTTTTCACATTAAAGTGGACTATCTAAGAGAATACAAAGAAAAACAAGAGAAAGCTGCCGAATAGTGGCTTTTTTTATTTGTTCAGGCAACTTTTCCTTAGCTTCAGATACATAAGGAACATAGATAAAACCGCAGTAATAACGGATCAAAAGAATGATATATTTTATCCATAAAATAACGTGAATTCGAGGCCGCTGAAAAGCAGCCTTTTTTTGCATTGGAGGAAAGTGATATGCCAATTAAATCTTCACGGAGACCCCCGCCTGTTCTGGCTAGGTCACCGCGTCAACCCGCTTTATGTAATGGATGTGTTTGGGGCGATTGGACTGGTACTAAACAATTATGTATGTTTCCATCCTCTGTTCAAACAAACATGAAAGGAGCGAAATGCAGTGAACTTCGTTCAGCCGATCCGCGATTCTAAAAAGCTGGAGGCCATTAAGCAATATTTGAAAGAGAAAAATGAACGGGACTACATTTTGTTTTTGGTTGGAATCAACACAGGATTGAGGATATCGGATATTTTACCCTTGAAGGTCAGCTCAGTCAAAGGAAGCCATATTGTAATTACTGAAAAGAAAACGAAGAAAAGAAAGAACATCCCGATTCGAAAAAACCTTCGCAAAGAACTTGATGCATATATATTCGGTAAATTGGACAGTGATTATTTATTCCCGAGTCGGAACAAAAAGAGAAGATCCGAGGTTGTGCCGATCAGTAGCAGCATGGCTTACAAAATGTTAAATGGTGTAGCGCGGAAGTTTGGTTTAAAAGAAATTGGCACCCACTCCATGAGAAAGACGTTCGGGTACTATTTTTACAACGAAACCAAGGATATAGCGTTACTAATGGATCTGTTCAATCATACCGAGCAGAAGGTTACTTTACGCTATGTCGGCATTCTTCAGGACACTTTAGATGATGTTCTGAAGGATTTTGAGCTGTAGCAATTCTCTACAATAGGGTAACCGTGAATTCAAAATGGGAAAAGGACAACAAAACAAATAGCACCAAGCAATCTACGTGTTTTATGAGTTACCGAGAATATATATTATAGTGAATTAGTTTTACATTAACTGGTTGGATAAGTATCTATTTTCTATGATTATCTGAGAGCGAGTGAATAAAAGTTAGTGGAGCGGTAAAGGGCAAATCATCAGCCAGCGTTCAAACCAACTCGAATATTTTTTTCGGCGGTGAAATTTATATGAGTAAAGAGAGAAGTACAAATAGGAAGAAAGCGCTTAAAATATGGCTTGATAGCGGGCGCTCAATCAAGTTGAAAGATATTGCGCTCAAGTTGGGAGTCAGTGATTCCAGTATCAGAAAATGGAAGTCACTTGATAAATGGAATGAGGTTCCTGAAAAGCGTAAGCGCGGCGGTCAAACCGGAAATAGAAACGCTAAGGGGAACAAGGGCGGTGCCGGTGGGCCTCCCGGAAATGACAAGGCAGTTACACATGGGCTATTTCGTAAATTTGAGCCGCAGGATGCTGAATATCTGGAAATACTTGAAATAGCGCAACAGATGGACCCTGTTGACATGATCTGGTACAACATCACCAAGGGATTTCAAAAGATCATTTGGGGGCAACGAATTTTATTTGTACAGGATAAAGACGACATGACTAAAGAATTGAAGAAAGAGAAGGAAGGTTATTCGGATACAGGCAGCTCATGGGAAAAGGAATATGAAATTCAGTTCGCGTGGGATAAATACACAAGCTTTGCCAAAGCGGAAGCGGTTGTTATGCGCGAGATCAGGGGAGCCATAAAACAGTTTCTAGCAATTGCCCCTGAGAACGATGAGCGCCGCCTGAAACTTGATCAGATGCAGGCTCAAGTCGAAAAGACCAGGATGGAGATTGAGGAATTGAAAAACGGCGAGAAGGATAGACCAACAGAAATTAACGTGAAGAGGTGGTCCCATGTCCCGGACGCTGGAAGTTGATCCTTTTGAGGGATGGACACCGCACGCGAAGCAGATTGAGGTTATGGAGAGCGAGATCCGTAATAATGTTCTAAATTGTGGTCGTCGTGGCGGGAAAACAAATGTAGGTGCTCGTAAATTCTTTGATAATATCTTGGCGGATATGGAGCGTGGTAAGGGCCTCCCTTACAAGCCTCCTAAGAATATCAGAAAGATGAAGAAACCAAAGCCGCGATTAGAATACTGGTGTGTTTCACCTACTTACGCTATGTCCGAAATCCAACAGGAGGAGCTATCGGATGTGCTGCCAGAAGAAATGATTGAGAGCTGGGACCTATCCAAAAACCGTGTATGGTTAAAGGGATGGGTCCTTATTCAATTTAAGTCGGCTGATAATCCCAAATCATTGGTTGGTAAAGGTTTGGATGGTGTGTGGCTGGATGAAGCGAGTAAGATGAAAGCAGAAACATGGACAGGCTATCTTTCCTATGCCTTGGCTGATAAAGGCGGTTGGAGTGTATGGACAACCACACCGGAGGGGATCAACTGGTTTGCCGAGGACATTGTTCTCAGAGGGCAATATGTTGATGCTGGACTGGAAGAAGAGCAATACATGAACGATCCAGAATGGCGGAATTTTTACTGGACTTCCCTTGATAACCCGATACCAGAGCTTCAGAGGAATATTCAGCGCATGATAGAAACGTATCCTGAACGTTATGTAGACCGGGAGATTAGAGCAAAATTTAACGTCTTTCACGGACAAGTGTATGACGAATTCAAGCGGGCAACTCATGTTGTGGACATGCGCTGCTTAGACCAGAGCATTCAATTGTATGAGGTTACTTATCCAGATGGCAGTGTAAGGGATATAACATTTAATCGCTTTATAGGTGGCATGGATCACGGGTGGAATGATCCGGCTGTTCTGCTGGCGATAGGATGCGCCGGAGAAGATTATTACATCGTGGAGGAATCCTATGTGCAACATGTCAATGTTCTGGTGGTAAATGACAGCGGACAAATGGAGGACTGCCTTGTAAAGCGTTACTTGGAAATGCATAGCAGATATCATTTTGATGAAATATGGGCCGATCCATCTGAACCGGAATATATCAGTACGTATAGAAAGTATGACCTACCGATAAAGGAAGCAGACAATGCAATTGGACCAGGAATCCGTGAGGTATCTACTCTCTACAAGGTTAAGGCTGGGACTAGTCGCCCTAATCTTTATGTGAACAGAGAATGTAAAAATGAAATTAAAGAATCCGAGAATTACAAATGGAAAGAAAACCGGGATGGTCAGCATTCTGAAGAAGCGGAAGACAAGAATAACCATACACAAGACTCTAAGCGATATGCTATTTATAATGATCGTAAAGAAGATGTGAGCTTTGCATTCGGATAATTAACGCAATTGTAAGGAAAAGAGAGCATTCGGTAGCAGTTTGCTTAGAGGTAGGTCTTTCGAATGAGAATTCCTTGTCCTAAGAAATTATCGGTATCGGAGATGGCAGAATTTCAAGTTTTACAGTTACCGAGCTTTAGATTTATATTCTGATATAACAAATAGAGAAAGGAGGTCACAATATGAAACATTTTAAAGATTATTTTGAAGATAAACATAATGTTAAAGTACTACTTGAACGCTCTTCTTATGAAATGGTTGATCATAGCACAAAGACCTACGCTTGGAATCCTTTCGTAATCAAGTTGAACGAAGTGCAGCTTTTATCTTTTATAAGTGAGTATAATCAAACTGGTTCTCAATGGGGGGTTCAGTATCATGTTGAACAAGGTGGTTATATAAGGTTTGTTGGTGGGCAAGGGAGAGAGATATCTATGTTCCTGAAATCCGTAGTAACACCGTAATAACTCAATGATATTATTTAGACATAGAAATATGAACGAATACTGGAGGCAGGAAAATTTTCCTGACCTCCTTTTTTGTTGCGTCAGAAGGGAGGTACAGACTTGGGTGTAAGACAGTGGCTAATTAACTGGCTAGCGGCGGGAAGGCCGAAGAGCGAACCTGAACGACAGACGGAAAGCTATCCATTCCCGTTTGGTATCATGATGAGTAAGGGTAGCAACCAGCCAGCGCCGAAGCGAACGCCGACCAACTTACGAACGTTATCGGAATCCCCCATTCCACGTAGAGCAATTAACGTCATCAAGAACGGAATCACAAAGCTGAACTGGTCCGTAGCTGCTATTGACGAAAATGATACTGAGAAGTACCGAGAGATATGTAAGATTATCGAACGGTCATTACTAAAGCCGAATCCTGGCGACTCGTTCCGTTCGTGGATTGAGCAGATAGTTGAAGATATGCTTGTATGTAGCGCGGGTTCATCGGAAGTGTTGAAAGCTGGCGATTCTCTCAGGCCGTTTAGAATGTATCCAGTGGATTCTTTCTCAATTGACTTATATCCTGAATGGGATGGAAAGGATAACTCTTATCGCTACGCACAGCGGGTTCATGGACAATATGTTCATTTAAAGTCTTCTGACCTAATGTATATACGAATGAATCCGAGAACTAACACACCATTCGGACTTTCACCGCTAGAAACGGTTTGGGAATCAGTTGAAAGCTTTATATCAGCGCACCGATCAGCTGGGAAACAAGCTTCAAATACTGTGATCAGAAAACTGATTAACCTTGGTAAGAGTGCTGATAGCAAGGCGGTGGCTGCTTTTCGAGCGTATTGGGAGAAAGAAGTGTTGGGACGGGGGATGAACCCAATTATCGGAGGAGAGAACCCGAGCGTGCTTGATTTGGGGGCTACGGATGATAAGGCGTTATTTCTTGAGTGGCAACGGTTCTTAATTGAGATTGTTGCTATCGCCTTTGACATATCACCGAAGAAACTGGGGCAAACAAAGGATGTGAACCGTTCAACAGCGGACAGTGAGGACGACGATACGAATGAAACGGTCAAGTCTATTGCGGAAAACATCGTGGAGCACATCAACAATCACATAATTGATGGCATTTTTAAGCTGGGCGGCGTAATTGAGTTTAAGTTCCACTATGCTGCGTCACTTAAGGATCAGAAGCTTAGGGCTGACATTGATGCGATTTACCTTGACCGAAGAACTCTGACACCAGATGAAGTACGTGATGGTCTTGCACGCAAGGCATTGCCTAATAAGCATGGTGAAGTGCTATTACAATCAGGGAAAACATCAACCGTTGATTTAAACAAAACACAGGAAGAGATACAAGCGGAGAAGGACAAACTGTTAAGCAAGCTTCCTGAGGAAGATCCACCAAACAATAAAGACAAAACAGAAGACGATGAATCCGACACCGCTGAAGAGTAGGTGTTTTTATTTTGCCCTGAGAGGCGGTGAGGACGTGTTTACAAGGTTTGTTTGCAGTGTTGTGAGACTGAAATATCCAAGGTCAGTGCCGACACCGAGAAACCGAGCGGAGCGCAGACAGCAGAAATATCACGGAGGGAGGTGAGAATCTAAATGCTTAAAACGTTGAAAATGAGCAACCAGCGGATGCGCGTTCAGGACTTCAAGTTATCCGAAGAAGGAGGCCATCCAAACAAGGTTCCTTTCAAATGTGCTCTTTTCGCAGTTGACCAACCAAGTGATGGCTCACCTCATGGTGCTGGTGGGAAACGTATTCGTATTTCATCAAGTGTTTGTGACAAATATCTTCAAACTTTCGTTGGAATGGCCTTGAACATTGACTATGCCAACGGTATGGCGGACCATGACCCGCGCTTTAAAGTCGCTGTAATTGATAAGGCTTACCGTTCACTTGATGGGTATGCATGGATTGACGGATACATTTACGCAAAGGATTTTCCTGATGTGGTTGCGACTATTCGTTACTATAATGGGCTGGCGGATGAGTACAGCTGGAGCGAATACCAATTTGGCGCGTCGCTCGAAATGGAGGCCGCTGTACAGGATGCAACGGATATTGAAGATGTGTTGGATGTAATTGAGTTTTGCGGTACGGGAGCAGCCATCTTGTTCGCCGAGGCCGCTGCCTATAAAACAACGAGCTTTGCTGCTCGTAATACGAAACAGAACAAGGAGGATGTCGATATGACACCGGAACAAATTAAAGCGATGGAAGACTCCATGAAGGCGCTGCAAGATGGTATGTCCGCTATCACTGCGAGTGTACAAAGCGTGGTAACAGAGATGGGAGCAATTAAAACAGATATCACCACCATGAAAGCTGCAAGTGAAGAAGCCGAACAGAAGTCTGCTGAAGAACAAGCCGCCGCTGACCTAAAGGCAGCTCAAGATAAAGCGGACGCTTTAGAAAAAGAATTGAAAGAGTTAAAGGCAGCAGGTGCTCATCCAGCAGAGCCGGAACGCAAAACATTCAGCGCGTCCGCATTATTGTCCAAGTATGGCAGTAACGCCAATCTTGCAGCAGGTGCGGAAGTTAATGATTACAAAACCTTCTGCGCTTCCGTTGATGCTCTCAATCTTCCGTCTTCCGAGTCTTTCAAACTTAAAATGCAGGCAAAAGCACAATTTGCCGAAAAGGAGAGTGTGTAATACATGAATAACCGTGTTGGAATAGCACAATTTGTTTCAGTTGCAGCGGCGGCTCAATTTCAGGGGCCGGGCGCGATTATTACTGACGATTTTCAAAAAGAGATTACGGACGTATTGCGTCGTACATCTATCTTGGACGGACGTTTGAATTATGTACCAGCTACAGGCGATATTTCTACTTACTACGAACAAAACACTGTGAATGGCGGCGCGTTCGTTGACCCTCGTAACCCTTCAGCGACAGCAACCGGAAATCAACGTACGCCACATGGTGTGAAGATCAAAGCTCTAACGAACCAAGTTAACTTTGGGCATTATGATGTAACGCTGGGCCAGCAGCAAAACAATTTCCCTGAGCTAAAAGCTAAGGACTTGAATGATATGTTGAACGCGATTGGCCTTGCACACGGCAAAGGACTTTGGAGAGGAAATGATACTGGTTTGGCTGTACCTACAACCTTACAATATGTGGGGCTTGCCAATCAGATTACGAACACATTTACAGTTGGCCCTACTGGTTCTATTGTATCCGCTATTCGGGCTAAAGTGGCTGCGATGGTTGCGAGTGAGTTGTATGAGCTTATGCCAACCGCTATCTATATTCATCCTATTGCACATCACTATCTTGAAGAAGAAGAGCGGAACGCTGCTAACAATGAAACACAAATCAGTAACCTTAAGAAAACAACCGTCGCTGGCTTAGAGGTGCTAGCAATCATGACGGCTGCTGGGTTGTTACCAATCATTCCAGAGCCGTTCATTACTTCTTCGGTTAATGCAACGACAGCATCAAATACAGATTACGGTATCGCAATTGTGACCGAGCCAATGATTGAATATCACTATGTTGGTGAGAAAGGAATCTACCTCTTTCAATTGGGGACAACATCAAACCTTCAAGAGCAGTACGTTGGCATCAAATATGGCGCTCCAGTAGCTAAAGGGCCAAGCTATGCTCATGCTTACGGCACAATTGAGCGTCCAACAATCACTGCGGTATCATAATTAATTTTAAAGTCAAGGGGCGGTTAATATGACCGTCTCTTTTCATTTAGAAAGGAGATGATTCAGTTGGCAAAATCGAATTTGGATAAGTTGAAAGATGTAATTACTGAAAGCACTACGTTGTTGGATCAAGTTGAGATTGGAGAAAGCGGAGGGCAATACCCTCAACAATCGGCAGATGCATTCAAAGAGGTTGTTGCAGCGGCAGAGGTATTGGCTGGTACTGAGGGCGCAGAGCCGAGCCAGTTCGATGCTCAAACAACGGTGCTGAATAGTGCGCGCAGTTCTTTTCTAGCTGCTAGGATTCCGGCAGTCCGAAAAGTCACGCTTCGCGGTACACCGAGTCAGCGCAAGGGCGCTCACACCATACATTTTAAAGATGGCGTTGTGAACTTTGTTGATGGGGAAGCTCAGTTGCCTGATGAACTTGCAGACGAACTGGCTAACGCTGGATACGTAGAATGAGTCAGTATCTCGAATTAACTGATACTGATTTTGTTCCTGTAGGAATTAAGCTGACCATGCCGCTGATAATCCGAGCATCCGCAGTAATTGATGGACGGTGCAGGCGTGAGATTGGAATCAAAGCCTACACCGAACGGATACCGCTTACGGATCAGCAGCGAGGTCATTTGTCCTATTATCCTGTTGTAGAGGTGAAAGAGGTAAAAGGCAGGCCGAAGCAGGGATTGATGGAAAATTTCTTTGGTCCGCCAGGATTCGGAACAATTACTGATATCAGCACCATTGATATCGACAAGGATATTGGCACTGTCTGGTGTGGATTCTCTCCTTTTGGTTCAGCTTATGCAGAATTGGAAGTTACGTATACCAGCGGCTGGGAGACGATACCTGATAAGGTCAAGGTGGCATGTGGCCTAATCATCGGACAACTTGCTGCTAATCCAAATTCAAATGTGAAATCCAAAAAGGACTTCGATTACAGCATTGAATACTTTGGCACCAGCATGATTACGCCAGAAATAGCCGATCTTCTATCTGAGTTTGAACATAGGTCGTTTAGGTAGGTGATGAAAGTTGTTCTATGAGTTCACACACCGCCATACGCCGTGCGTGGTGGACGGAAACGAAGATGTAGTTATTCTATCAAGGGAAACCAAAGCGACGACTGTAATGGGCAAAGAATACGTCTATAACGGCGTATTTTCACCTGAATCACTTGTTGATCGTGGTTCCTTGGTACAGACAGAGGAAACGTTTCTTGTTCTAACCTTAAGAAAAACGGTAGATCAGGACAACTACTGTTCTTTGGTTAAAGCAAATGCTGTGGTAGAGGTGCAAAGATACCAGCAAGCTTATGATGTAAACGATAATCCGGTGGGTGATGCTGAATTTACATCGGTCGCTGCTGATGTTGTTTGCTTTGCACAGTATGTTACAGCGCAACTTCGGCAGCAGGAACCGGGATTACTATCGAGTACCGTATTTGTTTTGCAGATGCAAACAACTGTTGATGTAAAGAAGCCAGAGGAGACAACTACTGCTATTCCTGACCGAATCGTTATGGGCGGGAAGACATACCAGGTAGATGAAGTTGATAGGATGAAGTATCCTAATCTGCTGCACGTCCAGCTTTCAGAGGACCGCCGATGATTACAGGGTACGATTCAGTGAAAGCGGCGAAGGATCTGGAGAATAAGCTCGCTGTTGAAATTACTGGGCTAACGAAACTGGTCATGCTGACAGCCAAAAGCGGTATTCGGTATTATCCGGCAGTTCGGGACCACTTAGAAATGCATATGTTCGTCTTAGCGAATCAGATGATTTCAGGCGACATAACTGCTGACTACTGGCAGGCATGGCTTGAACAGTTTGGCAAAGGGTCCAAGATGGCAGATAGCAGCCAAAACCCTGGATTGGTGACCTACATGAACAGTGAAGCGTGGAACAGACTGAGGTCCAAAGGTGATCGTATTATTGTAGGTCGTTCGCGTGGTAAGTATCGAGCAATGGACGGCACCATGAAGGAATCAGGCGGGGGCTATGCTGGAGTGGACTTGGAGGAGCTGGCAGAGCGCGGTGATATTGATGCTTCATTCAAAGCTACACCGCCGACCTACTTCCTACGTATAGCAATCCAGTCCAATCGCAAGCGTATATTGGACGGAATCAGCCGAGTAATCACAGAGTTTCCATACCATAAGTATTTCAAGGAGGTGCGGGAGTGAGCCTACAGTTAATTGATGCTGTTCAGAATGTCTTAAAAGCAGACGCAGAACTTATGACCATGTTGAAGCTCACTCCTTCGTCACCATCCGCCGAGGTCGTGAAACGATTTACGAAAGGTATGGAGCCTGAGATGACGGTTAGTAAGGATACAGTTCCACATATCTGTCAATATGTTATGCCGGGACGATATGCCGCTAATCCACTGGTGTTCGAGGGTAAGTTCTGCATTGATTTCTACGGCAAAACAGCCTATGAAGCGAAGCTGCTGTTTGAACGATCATTCAAACTCCTACATGACAGGAGGCTGATTGCTCAGGGATTTGCTTCATATTTATGTGTTCTGACCTACGATGCAGATTTCGCCACTGGTATTCAAGGAGCCAAAGGTTATAAGGCTATCTATGATGTTGATTACTTAAGAATGAATTGAGGTGAGAATAATGGCTGATGAGGCAGCTCAACAACCAGCGGTAGCGCAGGTTAATATCGAAAAACCATTGCCAGAGTTGGACAAACTAATTGCGGAGAAGGTCAATCTTGCTAAAAAACTGGGCATCATGGGTAACTTGGAGCCTATTCAGGGTTACAGCGACACCGATGAATATCGGCGCATCAACGAAATAGATAACCGCTTATGGGAACTGGTCAAATAATCTGGCTGGTTATTTTTTGTTTTCATAAATGAGGAGGATGAATCATGGAACCATTAGTTTTTGATGGAGTAGGCACTATCCAGGTGTACGAGCCGGGAGGAAAACTTAAATTTTTGGATGACAAAATCACAAAGGTAACGCTTCAACTCCAATTTGATTGGGACAAAGTCATGGGTGGAGATAGTGGCTATGCATTCCACTACACAGCGAAGGATCTGGCTGACAAAGCCAGTATCGAAATTCCCCGTTACTCAGATATTTTGGCTGAATTGTCTCAGGGCGCAGAGTCAGAAAAGGGGGCAGTTACGTTTGATGAGACAGAGCAAGGATTCTTAGATGTAACGAACGGTTATAAGATCAAAGCTCTTTCGAAATTCGGCGGGACTTTAGTTTCCCTTAGCGAAAAAGTGTACTTGAAAGATACAGATACAGGAAAACTTACGGAACTAACGCGTGTGGCAACCACACCAACAGCAGAGCAGTACGTTATTTCTGCCGACGGTAAGATCACATCCGACACAGCGAATGACAACAAGTTGATTATTATTACTTTTAAATGGACAAAAGAGAATGGTACACGGAGCGGATTGAGTGGTAAGCGCCGTCCGAAGCCGTTTAAATTTGTTCACCGTTTCTCGTTGACTGATGATCGAAATGGCGGGGAAGTACCTTGCCAATTGACAATTTGGAAAGCGCTCGGCGGCGGTACATTGGACGTATCTCAGGAACGCAAAAAACCAACTAGTAACTCATTGGCGTTGGAAATCATGGAGCCGGACATTACCCCTGATAATCCAGAAGGATATGCTGCTGAATTGATCTTCGGTATCTAAATAAAATAACATAGCCCTCTACCACTAAAGGTAGGGGGTTACATACATTGAGGAGGAAATTTAATGAGTACAGACAAGCAATTGGATAAAACGCTTAACATCGGGGGTGAAATCACGCTCGGTGAAGGAATTGTAAAGCATGTAAAAATCGGAACTATCGCTTTGATCCGTCAAGTACGACAACTCATGAGCGGAAATGAATATAAATTTTCTTTTTCAATCGGTCGTGAGAAATGGGAAGCTACAGAAGAACGGGCCGAGGTCGATTGGCCTAAAGTTGAGGCATTGCATAAGGAAGCCTTTAATCTTGTGTTGGTAGAAGGACTAGCGGAGGAAGAATACGAGAAAGTAGACGAAGAGGGCATTAAGAAGTTGGACGGACTCTTGGAACGATTTCTATAAGGAGTCGTTTCCACCTGATGAAGATTATGAGCCTGACGACGAAGAAGACCAAGAGATTCCTGAGGATGATCAGGAAACGGACTGGATAGAACTTTGGGCTTTATGCGTGAGTAATGGTATTTCTGATTCAGAATGGCCTAATATGACCATACCAAAGATTAGAGCGCTCATGAAAGCCAAGAACAGAAACCGGGAATTTGAAATTATTCTTCACGGTGGCAATGTGGAAAACAAAAAGCCAAAGAAGGTCAAGACGTTATCTGATCTTGGTTTCTTCGCCAAGTAAAATATCATTGTTTTAAGAGGCATCCGCAATCATGCAGGATGCCTTTTTTTCTGTATTCAGGGCAGGAAACTTTTCCTGAACCCTATGAGGGGTGAGTGTAGTGGCAGATTTAAGTAAAGATGTAGTAGGTGCGCGAATAAACCTAGATACGAGCAAGATATTACCGGCATTCAAGGTTATAGACAACGGAGCGCGAGCTAATGCCGAATCGTTTAAACTGTTGAATGCTGAATTAGGAGTAAGCGAGAAGAATTTCAAATCCTTAGCCAGCAGCGCAGATAAGTTTGCGCTTTCAGCGGAGGACAGACGGAAGAAGATCCTTGCTGAATCCGAAGCTCTTGTTAAACAGCGAACCGCGCAAGCCGAATTGAATACAGCCCGAAAGAATCAATTAGATCAGGCTAATAAAATCACTGATGAGAAGCTTAGGGCGCAGCAGGCCATTGTCAAAAAGCGCGAAGACGCGATAGAGCAGCAGGAACGTGAACACCTGAAGCGTATGGAGGCTTTGCAGAATAAAGCTTCATTGACGGGTCAGAGATCGGCAAAGGTTTCAGGGGCTGGGACTGACGACAGGACGCGTGAACGTGTCTTAATGGAAGAACAGTCCATACGGATGAAGATATCTCAACTGGCAGAGAAAGAAGCACAGCAGGCACGTAAGAACGCACAGGACTACGAAAAGTTTTGGGTGAATGCATTACGTGCCAGGGAGCAAAAAGAGGCACAAGTTCGTGAGAAAGTCCTTCAGGAAGAACAGAAGATCCGGCGCTCTTTGAGCCAAACCGAAGCGCAAATGAAGCAGACTTTTAATACAACTCCTAACTGGATTAGCCGAGTAGGAGATATGGCTACACATGCCCTGGTATTTAATACAGCGTATGCAGCTATGCATAAAACACAGGAAGCCCTTGAACAGGGATTAGTCGGAATTGAATCCAATATGGCAGGCTACGTGCAAACGAATGAACATTATTTCCTTGAGTACAACGAAGGCACCAAGGAAATGGTTATGAACACCGAGAAGCTGCACGACGAGACAACCAAGTTTATCCGGACGGCTCATGATCTTGGATCTGAAATCATGGACGTTACCGAATCGGCTCGACTTTGGGGTCGGATGTATAAGGATGCAGGCGTTGTTCAGGAAATGGTGCGTAAATCCACAATGCTCAGCACCGTTGACCTTGTATCCTTGGAAGACGCTACGAAATCTATGGAGTCTACCTTTGCTCAGTACGGTGTACAGATTAAGGACAGCAATGATGCCATGGTACTTGGTGGACGTGTTTTGGATTCTTGGTCAAAGGTTGCCCATGATACCATGGCACCGGCTAGGGACCTGGGAGCAGCCTTCGAGCGTACAGGTAAGATCGCCGCCGAAACAGGCGTAAGTTTTGACTTCATGAATGGTCTTATTTCAGCCGGTGTACGTAACACGGCACTGAGCGGGGAGAACCTGGGCAACATGTGGAAGACGGTACTGGGTACGATCCGCACAAATAAAGCGGTTGCAGAGATTGAAAGATTAGGCGTTCAAACAAAAGAAGTTGTAAATGGTACAGAGCAATGGAGAAAAGCCGAAGATATTTTGTTGGACTTGTCGACGAAAGTGATTGACAAGAATTATGACCTCACAAAGTCCTATGCAGATATCTCGCGCGGTGTGTACCAATACGCTAAATTAGCCGCTTCTCTGAATGCTGGGGACATTTTGCTCGGTACAGCAGCATCCATCGGATCTACAGGCTCCACAATGGAGTATCTTAAAGTCCAGATGGATACCATTCAGCGTAAAGCGGCGCAAACTAAGGCTTCTTTACTGGAAATATTCAATAACGCTGGTGATGATGGACTACGGCGCATGATCAAGAATGTACTGGACACTATTGACCAATTGCTGATCGGACTTACAAAAGTACCTTCTGGCGTGTTTGAGGGAACGGCTGCTATCGGTGGGCTACTGCTTGCTTATAAAGCTCTAAGCGGTCCGATCATGAATGTAATTGCTGCTGTGAAAGTGTTAACCACAGCGAAGGCAGCGGAAACCGCTGCTATCGGCGCTAATACGATAGCTAACAACGTTAATATTGTTTCCTCACAAGGAGCAACTCTTTCAACAGTTCAGAGAGTTTCCGCTACCGAAGGAGCTACAGTAGCACAAGGAGCTTTAACGGTAGCAACCGAGGGAGCTACAGTTGCTACGAAATCATTGTCTGTCGCCCAAGCAACGGCAACCGTCACAACAGCAGCCGCTACAGCAGGATTGAGCTTACTTGTTGGCGCAATAGCGCTTGTAGCGATGAATAGTGGTAAGGAAGAAAAGGCTGCGAGGGATCGGATTCAAAACTTAAAGGATCAAGACTCAGCATCACAACAAATGGTTAGCCAGTACCAACGACAGATAGAATTGTTACCGAAATTGGCTAATGCACATCGTTCTCTTGAACAGTCGTTAAAACAAAGCAGTGGTTCAGTAGAAAAGGAAACAAAAGTAAAAAAACAACTCGAAGAGGTTTCTAAAGCGCTGGTCATCACTCTTGGAAAAGAAGGGGCCAAGCAGCTTGAAGCTGCTGGTTATACGGATGAGGCTGTACAGGTGCAAGTTGATGCGTTAAACAAACTCATCGAGAAGCAGAATGAAGCCCAAAAAAATGTATTGAAAGATCAGCAAGCGCAATTAATCGAACAACAAAAGCAAAAAATAAATGAAATCACAGAAGCTACAAAAGAACTGGAACGAGTAAAAAAGATCATTGCTAACCCAATTGGAAATTTTTTAGGGACAGGCGAATTTAAGGAAGATGCTGCGAAGTTAGAAGAAAAAATAAAAACGTTAGAACAAGAGAATAACAAACTCACTTTATCTGTAACAGAAGTAGGAGTAGCTTTAGGCCAAGCAACTATTGAAACTGACCAATTTGCTGGGAAAGCTGGAACAGCAACCGAAAGTGTTAAATCACAGGAGGAAGCTCTTGCCGATTTAAGAGAGCAGATTCAGGGTAACGGTAAGGCTATTTCTGAGATGAACACTGTTTTAAATGATCTTGCTAATAAACAGTCCATGAACGCAGAAGCTGCGGCAGAGTTAATCATCAAATACCCTCAATTAGCTTCGGAGATTTACAAAACATCTGAGGGATGGGCTTTCGAAAAGAATGCACTCGAAGTTGTTCGTAAAGCTAAAATACAAAAGGCTATAGATGATCTAAAGTCTGAAAAAGCGTCCAGTTTAAGTACAAAACTTGAGTCTGATGATCGTATCGCAGTTTACATCAAAGAGGCTGGAGCGATTAAAAGTCTTGCTGAGTTAAAAGCTAGATTGAATGGAGTTATGGCTCAAAGTTCACTAGACGTTTTTAATAAACAAAAAGAACTAAACAATATGACTGGAGTAAAATCTTTCCTAAGTACTCCTTTTCAGAACCAGTTAAACCAAGATAAGAAAAACATGGAGCAAAGCAAAAAAGATATAGGCGAGATATATAGCGGATACGAGAAAGATATGAAACAGTATGACACTCAGATTAATGCTTTAACCAAGCTATATAATGATCCTAAATTTGGTGTGAGTTCTTCTGGTTCAAAAAAATCGAAGGGAAGCGGGGGCAAAAAAGGAAAGAGCGATGCGGAACGTGCAGCTAAAAAAGCAGCTAAGGACGCATCTGCGGCACGAAAAGATAGTTATGATAACGAACTTGATAATTTTAAGTACATCGCTGAACGAAATGAATGGTCTGTAGACCAGCAAATTGCTGGATACAAACGATTGGCTCAGCGACATAAGCAGTACCTATCGGAAGATAAGGACGCAATGAAGCAATGGAGTCGAGATGTTCATAAACTGAATGATTCCAGATTTCAGGAAGATATCGAGAATCTTGAACGAAGAACCGAGCGCATGCGGCAGGCCAATAAACAGGAAATCGAGATGGTTAAAACCAGCCTGGATTTCTACAAGAAGGAGCAAAATAAAAATTATCTGCTTCCTGCTAACCGTAGAGAGATTGCCAAACAAATCTATGATTTAACCGTGAAATACAATGAGCTTCGGTATCAAAATTCAGAAAAATGGATTGATAAAGAGACTTCCAAAATGGAAATGGCAGACCAAAGCCAGATTGCTATCCTCAAAATGGAATATGACGCTTATATGCGTATGAGTAAGGCTAAAGATCGTACTGCCGAGCAAAGCTTTGAATTGCAACATAAAATCTATGAGAAGCGCAAAGCGTTAGAAGATGAGTTCCTGTCCGATTTCCAAAAGCGAATCAACTACCAAAAGAGTATGGAGGCTATTTCTGTTTCGGATCAACTTAGTGCCTGGACAAAAATGCAGGCACTTTATAAAGAGGGAT
>NZ_ASSB01000176.1:0-380 GCF_000520755.1 Paenibacillus sp. 1-18 | reverse complement strand
AAACTGGTGGAGGATGATGGATTCGAACCACCGAACTCGTAAGAGAACAGATTTACAGTCTGCTGCGTTTGGCCACTTCGCTAATCCTCCATATGTGGTGCCGGCGAGAGGACTTGAACCCCCAACCTACTGATTACAAGTCAGTTGCTCTACCAGTTGAGCTACACCGGCATATTAAGTTAAATGGCGGAACCGACGGGATTCGAACCCGCGATCTCCTGCTTGCAAGGCAGGCGTCTCCCAGCTGAGCTATAGCCCCATCTTAAAAATAATAATTAAAATTCTGGTCATGTAGAGGTTAGCCTTATAGGCGAAAAAAAGCCCCAGAAAAGAGGGGTTATGCCTGGCAACGTCCTACTCTCCCAGGACCCTGCGGTCCA
>NZ_ASSB01000175.1:0-318 GCF_000520755.1 Paenibacillus sp. 1-18 | reverse complement strand
GCCAGTTGCAGCAGTCGTACCGGGAACTGGTTCAGACGGTAATCCCGGCGATATGCCGCAGCCGTATTTACCAGGCTGCGATGCTCAATCATGACGCCCTTCGGACGTCCCGTTGTACCGGAGGTATAGATCACATACGCCAGATCCTGCGGTTCGTTAATAGGTTCAATATCGGTAATGTCTCCGGTGTACAGTGACTCGTCATCCAACGCCAGCATCGTCTGCAAGCGCAGTCCCGTGGCTGGTTCGGATGTAGCTTGGCCTTCCTCCAGCCATGCCTGTGCGCGCTCCTGCAAGCCGGTTTGTGTCAGCAGCACT
>NZ_ASSB01000174.1:0-23901 GCF_000520755.1 Paenibacillus sp. 1-18 | reverse complement strand
CGGTCATTTCTGCCCGAGCGGCGGTCTCCACCCTGACGCTCAGCCGTATCGGGAGCAGGTCTGCGCTGCCCGCCGCCCTCACTGCTGGTGAATGTGACACCAGCAACCTTCTGGATGTTCCGAAGTTCTGGAACATCCCTTGGCGTGGCGAGCGTCACCGCCACACCTTTGCCTCCGGCACGGCCGGTCCGCCCGATGCGGTGGATATAGCTTTCGGCATCCTGCGGCATATCATAGTTGAAGACATGTGTAACGCCTTCTACATCCAGGCCACGTGCAGCGACATCAGTCGCTACGAGCAATTGGAGTTTCGCTTCACGAAACGCCTTCATTACCTGCTCACGCTTATTCTGGGACAAATCTCCGTGAAGCTCTCCGCTTGCGAAGCCCATCTCCTGCAGCTCCTCGTTCAGCTTGGCAGCACGGCGCTTCGTACGGCAGAAAATAACTGCCAAATACGGGCGGTCCGTATTCAGCATGTCCACCAATGCCTGTTGCTTGCCCCGGTCTGTTGTTTGCACAACCACCTGACGGATTTGACTCACCGGAACGGAGGAAGCGGATTTTACTTTGACATCTATCGGTTCGTTCATATAGACACGAGCCAGCTTGCGGATACCGGCCGGCATCGTTGCGGAGAAGAGCATCGTTTGTCTCCGATAAGGGACCTCCTGAAGAATCGTCTCTACATCGTTCAAAAAGCCCATGTGCAGCATTTGATCAGCTTCATCCAGCACCAGCATTTTAACACCGCCCAAATCCAGTGTGCCACGTCTCAGATGATCCAGTAGCCGCCCGGGTGTGCCGATAATCAGTTGCGCGCCGCCTTTCAATTTACGGAGCTGGCGCTCTACATCCTGTCCTCCGTAGACAGCCAGTAATGACAGCTTCGGCTCTATCGCAGCCAATCGTTTCGCTTCCTCCGTAATCTGGAGTGCCAGCTCACGCGTAGGCGCAATTACAAGCGCCTGCGGATGACGCTTTTCCAAATTCATTTTTTGCAAAATCGGCAGTAAAAACGCAAGCGTTTTACCTGTTCCTGTATGTGCCTCAGCAATAACATCCTGATCTTGCATCAACAGCGGAATAGATTCCTGCTGTACCGGAGTGGGAGCTGTAATTCCCTGCTCTTTCAAGACGTCTACCCAATGCTGCTCTACGCCTAATGCTGCAAAATTTTTCAAGTGATATTCACTTCCCTTATCTGTATTCAATATGTGTCACGTAAAATAGGTTTCATGTGCCATATGACATCTATCGTTCCATAGTTCAGAATTCCCATTTTTGTATCGGTGCTCATTCTCCCCTTTTCAGGAAGGGAGCTTGTCCGTTATTGTTGAATCTGTTCCTGTAACCAACATACGGCCGCAAGGCGGCTCAGGCCGTTCCATTTATGACTTTCCTAGTATACGCGAAGTTGAACAGGTTTCCAAACGATTTTAATGAACATTGTAAAAGATGAATTCAATCTCCATGTCATGTGGTTAACAACCTGCATTATAATTTCATAATGACCGGTTCCTTGTCGGAGAAGCACACTTTGTTTGCCGAAGAGTGCTTTACTAACCTGTTCGATTGTTTTGAAACGCTCCTGAATATATCAGGAATTCGCAATACCCGTGTGTCTGTCTATCAAGCTGGTGCGAAAAAAGCCAAACACGGTAAAATTCGCTGGGACAAGCAAGAGCTGCTCCGCATTGTAACCGATGATGAATTGATTCCGCTGATGCTAGCTATCGAGGCTCCCAGTATCAAATCATCCTATAACAAAGGGATAACGCCGGAAGTGTACATTCTTTTGTCCAATGACCCCATATGCCAATCTTCTAATAATTGCGGCATGCTCGTTTCAATCCGTCAGGACGTTTATGAAAATATCGACCAAGCAATCGTCGAGGACGTTATGATGAAGCTGAGCCAGTGGTTAAAGGCACACAAGCTGCTACACAGCCCGCGTAACTTTTATGCTGGCAGTAAAGCACGCGCTATTATGGATATTCTTCCATTTATGCTTGAACAGGATACCCCGGATATGAAGTATGTTTTTCAATCGTGGACTCCGTTCCCTTTACCACACACTTAAACTATCCGTCATACTATTAACCCTAAGGAGGCTGCAATTTATGCAAATTCAAGTTCACAACGTTGAAAAAAAAGAAAACGAATATCTCATTCATTATCAAGCCGGGGGAGCTCTGCCGTTCGTTCCGCATGATATTGTTCTGATCCATGGCAAACAGTATTTTATAGGCACGATTTTGAAAGTAGAGCCGGAACAGGCCCTTGTCCGTATTAATCCGGAATATGAAGACCAACTGGCAGGGTCCATCGGACTGGAACTGGCTTTCTCTCCAACTGTTTCTATTCAAGGTGCAGACAGCATTGTCGAAAAGCTTGGCTATTTCCCTCCCTTTCATTATGACCGAATTACGGCTGCTAATATGACGAAAGACCAGATTACGCTGACGATTGAGCTATCCTACGCTAGCGTGCTTGTCCCTAAATCACCGGATCTGGAACCTTCGGCTGAGGCACCTGTAATCCCTGAAGCTCCAGCAAAAGACGTCCCGCGCTATGCAGTGACTTTTACATTTCTGGAAACCAAAGAGCACGTATTAACTCCTGTAGAAACAGACAACATCATCTTGCAGCTTGATTTCCGCTATGAAGAGGCAGACATGGTCGTTGATATCGATGCCTTGTCGGGACTGTCAGGTAGCTTTCTGTGCAGAAGTATCCGCGCAGAGATTAAGGAACTGAATGAATAAACAGGAGGCTCGCGAGCTGTTACGTTGTCATTCTTTTATTCACGATGATCTGGATCATCCCAAAATGAAAAACGGATTTCTAGGGATGCTCCGTCCCTTCCAGGGAGAACTGATTGAGGATAATTTCCATGAGCTGATGACTATCATTGAAGTTCTGGCAGATGAGTTGGAGAAATCATCCGTAGAACGGGAGCTGATTGCCGCTCTGTGGGGGATTTGCCAATATACACGGGCATGGGCATTGTATCCTGATAGTATGCTGCAGCGAAACAATCTGCTGACCGTAGAGCAGATCAACACCCTCGACGATTGGATTGATACGATCTCCTACGCGGTTATGGTGCTGCTGGAGGGTGGCGGACCGGAAGAAGCTTTATCGAGCTACAGACATGAGAGTTGATCCGTAGTGATACATATATCTTAGTCAAGGAGGCTGCTTTTGCACTGCTTCGCCCACATAAAAGCATGCCTTTCGCACAACATGCTCTGAAGCAATTATTGCAACATGAGGAACTCGGCGCATCTAGCAAACGAGAGCTGTCCACATAATCGGCAACCAAAGGAGAATCACTCTACTCATGCGTGTAAGAATATTTATATTCATATTGATTATCGGAATTATATGTGTGCCTGCCTATTTTATTATGAGCAGCTTTGGGTTATTTCAAAATGAAAAGGTACTTGTACATTACAAGCTTGCCGTTGAGGTAAAGAATAAAAAGTATGATGCCTGGCCTTTAATCAGTAGCTATACCGCTATAGATAAAAGAGGGGACAGTCGTCAGCTCTACTACCAGGCGGAGGGCTCAGGTTTAGAGTATCTGTTCCAGCTAGCCTATGGACAATATGAGCTCCGACCCTCCAAGGAAAATCCTTTTCTGAACGGGGGAGTCCACTACACCATGGACCATCCTGAGTATGTACGTGAGGAAAAGCAGTATGAGAATGCTAACGACTACACGGAATTAACCCATTATTACAATCAGCAGGAACAGATCATTTATACCTATAATCCCGAAGCCAAGCTCGATAAAACATACGTCCGTTCCATCATCACTGCTGGGATGACTCGCACAACAGGTAATTCAAGCCGTCCGGTTAAGGATGACTATATCAATATCAGCAAGCTTTTTAAGGATAAGTTGGGAGTAAATGTGAAGGTCGAAGTGGATGAGGACAACAAAATCGTCACCCTATCCATGACATGATTTCACATACGATGTACCGCTGCGTTGTTTCATTTCCAAAAAAGAGATTGATGGTTTACTAGGATCAAGGAGGCTGGTTGTTGATGTCATTCGCAATTGAATCAGGGCTTTCGCCTGCCCAGATCGCAGCATTGGAGGAACAGATACAGCGTATATTGCCCGCTGGTTACAAACGTTTCCTTTCACAATATAACGGATTTTATGTAGCGGCCCCTTTTTATTGCAATGTGCCCTTCGATCGTGTAGATAACGGAGACATTGATTTGACTTGTTTTTTCGGATATAAGGTATCCAACAAAAATCATGACCTTCTAGCGATTAATGATGAATTTCTGGATGAAATCAATCATGTCGAGAGCGCTTTGTTGATTGGTGCAGATGCGGGCGATAATTTTTACGTTCTGATATGTAATGAGTACACCCCGTATGTGTACTACTGGGACCGCACACATCTTCATGCTTATGATGACAACCTGTATTATGATATTGCAGAGCAGGACGAATGTGGACATTTGTATCTGGTGGCAACAGACTTTACAACGTTTTTTAATCAGGTAATTGAACGACTCAACGAGCAGAAAGGGAGGCCTACTGATGACAGAAATACATAATGCTAAATGGGGACCCGCTTATTTGGAGGGTTGGGTTATACCCGAGAACCGGGAGGCAAGGGTCGAGCAGGAGTGGACAGGTACGCTTCGTTCACAGGCCGGACATACGAAATTCCACATTTTTTATTACGGAGAACTTATGGACGAGCTGATCACTGGAACTGAATTTGCACCCCAGCTCATTATTGCAGAAGATGCAGTCACAGGTGAACAGATCGTGATTTTTGACGGAACCCGTCATGGTTACGATGCTCTGCTATGCGAAGTGTATACCAAGGAACAGCAGAACAATCGCACTCCCCTGCTGCCCTATCTGGACGAAGACGGTGAAGATACCTTCGAGGTAAGCTTGACCGCTTTTTATAATGTGGATTGGGATGACGAATTTGCAGACGATGTGGATGAGAATGGACAGCTAGAGCTGATCAACGGCGAACGATGCAATTTTGAAGATGCGAAGCGGAACGGCTATGATGCGATCAGCATTACGATTACCAGCGCTAAAGGTCTAAAAACAGAGATCATTCAGGAAGAGCTGGCCTGACGATGGTGTTTAAAAGAATCAAGCATCGGGAAGGCGATATTTTTGTTATCCCCCTGCATGACGGCCGATTTGCGGTATGTCAGGTGATCTGCGCACTGTATGGTAGATTCAAAAAAGCGTTGGTACAGCAATATTTAGCCCAATATGAAGACCACTAGCAGAAGAATAGCAGCGCAGCGCTAATAACCACCTTGAAGTTTGAGTGCCAAGGTGGTTATTTGACCTGTTAAAAAGGCTCGAATGAATAAGGAAATGGTGTACGATCTGTGCCCAATACCGACTTTACGCGCTCTTCATCCACCAACGCTTCGACGAGGCTATACAAATCCGAGGCTGCATACCGAAAATTGCCCCATGTGCGTAGATTTAAAGCATAGATTGGGAATTCCCCCCGTTCATCAGGCGATTGAATATCCCAAATTAGCAGGTCATTCTCTTCACTGGAAGCGAAGGGAACCGCATGCTCCAAAAGTTCGGGAAAACCATCTGGCTCCAGCGCTGCTTCTTGTAAAACCTCTTCCGATTCCAGTACATCATCAAACCAGGCTCGCCAGTCATGATAACGATGAAGCCATGAATCCGGGTGATCGCCAAGAGGAATATGAATGTTCCATAAGCCGCATAGTCGCCCGTAACCAAGAGTTTTGACATAATATATATAAGAAGGCGGAAAACCCATACCATTTTCAAAACGATGTTCTATTAGAAAAGCCTCATCATAATAAGCCTGAAACTGCGGACGTTGCAGCCCTGTAAAAATGCTCATGTTCACCCTCTCCTTTTGCACGTCCTATTCACCTTTTCACCCTTCGGTGCATTGAAAAGGCCATTTTCAAGTGTTAATGTTGTTAAGGAATATTATAACATATGATATATAAAAAGTGCGTTTTTACGATCTTTCCGAAAAGGAGGAACGAATATGGAGCAAAAACGCTTCAAAGATGAACATGGATATAAATATGACTTTGCCGCCGTGATCCGGAGAGGAGAACAGGTAGCTGTTCTCTGTCCCCGTTGTCAGGGCCAAGCTTTTATTTCCAGATCCAAAAAAGAATGTTATTACGTCGTTCGATGCTCTCATTGTTACTACACGTATCAGCAGCCAGAATCTTATACATTCTATGCACGCGGCGTATGCAACCATTGCGAGCGGTATTTTAATATCGAAATCCATGATGACCGAACGAAACTCCATAAAAATACGAATATAAACTGTCCGCACTGTGAGACACGCAATCAGGTTCCGGTGCATCGTGTGCAATCACGCGAATGGCATACGGACGTGATCCAAAACGGAAAAGACCTATTTTCCAGCTCCAGCTGTACTTCCTTGATTACTATCGGGGTAAACCTGTCTGGGCTCTTAATCGGATACACCTGAATTACTTGCTCTCCTATATCTCTGCCGAGTTGCGGGAAAAGCCTACATCCGGTATGATGCGTACGGCTTCCCATTCCATTCCCAAGTACATTAAGGATGCGAAGAATCGCCAGGCCATCTTAAAGATATTACAAAAGCTACAGCATAAGCCAGCGGCTAAGAGAGGAGCCTCCATACATGAGCATACAAACTTTTGACAGCCTTGAAGCACTGGTCCAAGCCGTTGACCAAACAGAAATCAATGAATGGGTATTTACCAATCTGAAACATGTTCAAAGTAATCCGCTCAATTCTACCTATTACATCATTCCCGAGGAAGAATTGTGGAAACTGGAGGATGCCGGTCTCACCGTCATCAATCATCGTGATGAAAGTATACCTGCATTTCTACCAGACCATCAGGTGCAATCTTGGCTGGAGGTGGCGATTGTACAGGATGTTATTGAAGTGTTACGCCACAGCGGAAACGAGCCGGATATTGAACGCATTGCGCAGGGACTGCGATATTACCATGAATATGATGCTTTTATGGAATAAGCGTTTCCAGCAGCTCTTTTACCTCAGGGACAGCCTGCTTCAGGCTGTTTTTTAGTTTCTTCGCGCCACCCCATATACGATAAACAAGCACCTCTTGTTCGTAGTCCTCCAGCTTCTCAAGCTCCTCCACCAGTACCTGTGCCTGCTCTACGGTTTCGATTCCGGATGACTTCAGGGGTTTGGCAGACTCGTTGCTTGCCAGTAGAATCCTCGTCCAAACGGGGATCGTGTCAGGTGTTAGCCCATGCGCTTCGGCAAAAACAGCCGCGTAACCGTCCTGTACGGACTGATGTTCACTGTCCACCAGCTTCATATAACGATTCACTAATGAGAAATAGTTCGTTCCTTTAAGTCCCAGTCCCATCACCGCATAAGTTCCCGACATCGCCGACTTTTCTCCGGGCTCTACATCGTTATACCACTTAAACTCTTCCATCACGACCTCAGCATATTCAGCCAGCAACGGATACAGCGCAGGGTATTCAAGTGCATTGGCGAAGAAACGATGTAACGTAGATTTAGCCAACTTGGGTACAGGCAGGTAGTTTTTTACCTTGCTTTTGAACTTCATCCGATATTCCTTGGTAAAGCCCTTCCTTAAAATATCGCATAAATATACGAGCGCTTCTCTATAGCTTTCTTCTTCCTCTGAACGAATCTGAACCTCCAGCGTTTGCAAAATATCATTGGCTTGGCAGATGACTCGCTCGCTTGTATGTAACGCTGGGATGCTCCCTGATCCGCTCTCAAGCCACACGGAAGCCTGCTCCGAGCCTAGCTGTGCAGCGATCTCCAAATATTTCTGCCGTGCATCGGCATCCGTCGAACCCACCCGCATCGCGGTAAGCAGGAACATCTCCATGGCTGGCGCGGGAATTTCCGAAGGGAGAATATCGGGCTTCGTCGTATATTCCAGCCCGTAGTTTTTTTTCCGATCTGCATATTTGTCCAAAAATTCATCCTCAGCCCAATGCTTTAAGCCACTACTGAGCTGATACCTCCATGCTTCCTCACGCTTGCAGCTGACCTTCACTTTGGCATCCATTCGATTCAGCAGCTCATTCATCCGCTGGGCGTTTACAGGATACAAATGAGGATCAAGCAAGTGCCTTACTAAGAAAAAATCGTCCTCTTCCTTCGGCACAGCTTTACTGGAGGGGTCGAGCTTCTGCTCTACAAAATGTTGGATAGTAGCTAACAGTTGCTGCCGCTTATCTTCGTTCAGGAGCGAGAATGTAAAATGACTAGCCTTATTCTCCAAGACCACTTCCAGATGAAAATCCAGCCGATAACGAAAGAACATGGAACTGAATTCTTCCGAATTAAATAGCGCCTCTATCCGTTCCCTAAACACAGGCATCCATTCGTCCTGAACCTGCTGCAGTGTTACCTCCTCCATAAAACCATAAATTTCCATATCTGATCTACGATGATCCCAATCAAATGGTTCGTAGGTATCCACCCACAGCCCATCCTTCTTACATGTTACTTTTAAGTATTCATGAATCCCTTCGTGAAGGACACTTTTGATTTGGAATTCGGCGATGCGCTTTTGCTCAGAAGCGTACGCCTCATCAATCGCCTCAAAAATTGGATCTATGTAGGCTTGTACCCCTGATGTTGTCATAAGATGTGTTCCTCCTTCGTCCCCTCACAAATTGTAGTTCCTATGGAATTAAGATAGACTAATCTATAACTATTTTATTTCCTAATTATAGCATATCTCTCATTTACTTTTGATCTCTATCCCTATAGATAGAGTGCCGGAAAGCAGGTGTATCCTAAATGTATTGGGTTTCCACACAACATACGACGGTGGCTACCGATGAACTGACAACTTTTGAACATACCTATGGATTAACTTTCCCCCCTCCCTATGTAGCATTCCTCACCCGCTACGGGCCGGGCACCTATTGCGGCCTGCTAATGATTGAAATACCTGATCCTCAATTATTGCAATCCTATGCGGATTACGAACTGTGGACGCATGATGATAACTGCCCAATTACAGCGCAGCAGCTGGGTGAGTGCGTGGTCATTGGCAGCTCCATAGATGGTGACTTCCTAGCGATTCACCCTCAGGTCGAAGGCTTGCTGTGGCTACCACGACACTCGGAGATCATTACTACGAAGACTTTAGATGTTCAAGTCCCATTCACAGAAACACTGGAACATATTTTACGGGATGAATTCGGAAAGATGGAACCATTTCCCCGTTATTTCGAACCTGTCAGCCCAGACAAAGCCGCTACATTCCTACTGTTTAGTCCCCTGGATACGACCGATGCCTACAACCCAGCCCATCCGAACGAGCAAGCCCTGGATTTCGCTCCGGCATCCATACAAGTATTGGCTCAGCGGTTTAAACAGCATTTTACCTCAAATTTATGGATCGAAAATGAGCATATCTGCATGGCTTTTCTTCAGATTCTTGGCGGATACGTGCGTTTTAACTATGCATATGGACGCGAAGTCGCGATCATTTATGAACCCAAAGCGATAGCACTTCGTGATGAAATTCTAGCATTCTTGCAAAAAGAGCATTGCCGGGTCGTAGAGTAAGAGGAGGACGAATACGAATGACCGTACATTTTGCACAAATCTTAGAAAAACTGGATCAAATCGTTGATCGTCTGAGACAAAGTGGGATGCCTGATGTGGTATACCAATGGACGGAGGGGATTTCTACAGGTGAACTAACTGAGCTGGAGGAACGGCTACAGATGCCTTTGCCTGCCTCCCTGTCTGAATTAATTAAGCGGTGTGGCAGCTTAAATTTGCTATGGTGCCTCCCCCAACACTGTATTGTAGCCGATGGATCAGAGTGTTCATGTGAAAACAGCAATGACCTTGAACAAGAGCAGAGTATCCTAGACGATAGTACAGGGGAATTTGGCTGGAATCATGAGTATATTGGCTATTTTACATCCTATGGGGAGGACACCGACTCAGCAGCGGACGAGCAACGATATCTGATCCTTAATTATAATGGTGCGGGTGATCCGATACTGCTTGATATAGCGACATCCGCTACTGAGCCAGCGGTGTTCTGCTATCATCACGAGTTGGACCAGTTCACGCTGCTTGCGGAAAATCTACCTGCCTATATAGACACCATGCTCAACTTGCACGGGCTATGGCTATGGGATTGGTTTAAGGTAACCGATGAGCATGGCATTCAGCTAAACAGCCCACCACTGCAACTCTGGCTACGCTGGTTGAACATGTTTTGCACGATGAAGCTGGAGGATACGCAGTCGTTGGAGACGCTGATCCATTACACCACCATGCATGGCGCAGATCATCCTGCTGTGTTGCAGGCTTTTCAAGCCTATGATCCAAAGGATATTTTTCTTGCCTGGGAGCAGCACTGGCAGAACATTCAACATAGCCAGGTTCCATTCTCTACATGGGCTGTTTGGGTAGGGGAGACCGCGGGGATTGGGGCTGCTGATTGGGTCCGCTCCTTGTGGGAACCGGACACCGCGCAAGCATGGACATCTTTAGCGCAAAACAATACCCTACATGCTAAGGGTGCATTTGTGTCCACACGTGCCTATCTGAGCGCCCGTTGCCTACCCGAGCAGGAAGGCTTGGGATGTGTTTGCAATCACCTGCTACAGGATTCGGCCGCAGAAGACAAATTAGAAGGATACACCGCTAATGGGCAGCTACAGCATTTTCGTTCACCACAGATCATTAACTGGATGCGGGATAAGGTCAATCATCCGGTGGATGGCTGGGCAATACTTTTCGCTCACTCCCGTCCTACAGCTGAGCAGTTGATTGAATGGCTGTCCGATAGCGAGCTTCATCAGAAAATTGCAACGGAGGCGCTGGATCTCATGATTCATCGGGATCTTCTTCCCGCTCTGGAAGCAGACGCTTGGGCCAATATCTCAGATCTGCTTCTTGCTTCTTTGCAGCTCGTTATGCTCAAAAAAGATAAACGTCGCATTGAAGCCGTGCTTAAGCAGCTTTCAGACTTGGAACTTTGTTAATTTTTCGGAATGGTCGTATGCGGGTTCGCATGTACAGTGATGCAAGGTAAGGAAAGTTAGCCGCTGCGTCAGCGGCTTAACCCCCTGAGGAAAGTATCTATAGTGAATGCGATCAATTCATCATTGGATTTTGCCATAGGAAGTTCAAAATTCAGGAGCAAAGAAGTCAATCCATGCAGCATACTCCATACGGATCTGGCGATCAGACGCTCATCTCCCTGAATGATACAGCCCTCCTCCATAGCGGCTTTGAGCCCGCCTTCAAGCAGCTCGAAGCCTTTAAAGCGCCCACTGTCAAATAGGCTGACCAAGCTTACGGATTCCAGGTTGCTGATAAACAGGATGTTGTAATATTCCGGGTTAGCCGTTCCAAAACGGACATAAGCATCAGACACCGTTTTCAGCATGTCCAAGGCATTCAAGCCCGCTGCCCTTCCTTCT
Organism: Paenibacillus sp. 1-18; assembly: GCF_000520755.1. NCBI lineage: Bacteria > Bacillati > Bacillota > Bacilli > Caryophanales > Paenibacillaceae > Paenibacillus > Paenibacillus sp. 1-18. The sequence goes on along the minus strand of NZ_ASSB01000174.1, from coordinate 12,410 downwards.
TGCTCGCGCTGCTGAAGAGCCTGGAGGAACAAAGTATTTCCTTCCAGCAGCAGTTCACGGACAACGGCTTCTTTATTGGCAAAATAATGATATATCGTCGTTGGTGAATATTCGATTTGATCCGCAATCTTGCGCATAGAGACCTCGGCATACCCTTGGTTCAGGAAAAGCGACCGGGCAGCCTCGATAATTTTGCGGCGGATCTCATTGCTTTCACGTTCTCGGCGTTTGATATGCTTCATGAGTAGATATACTTGCCCTTTCTGCCTGCCCCAATTTGGCGGCGATACGTTCAGCTTCCATTATACCCGAGTTCATAGCCCCTTGAAACCCGCCTCCAGGCTGTGTCCAGGCCCCTACCAATGACAAACAATCGACAACGGATTTGTGCTTTAGTCTTTTCATACCGGACTGCCGGACCGTTTGTGCGTAACCATAGACAGCTCCGCCGGGATTGGCGGTATAGCGCTGCATCGTCCGCGGTGTACCCAGCTCGGCCACCACTACTTTGCTGCCAAAGCCCGGGTACAGCTGTTCAAGGCGCTCCAATATCTGCTGTGTTACGCTTTCCTTTTGGGCTTTATATTCGCGACGTGCTGCAGGCCAGTTCTCCAATCTGTCCAAAAATGTAACTGCAATAACGCCTTTACCCGGTTCATTAAGCGTGGGGTCCATGGCGTTATAATTGGTGAGCATCCAGTTGCCTTTGGTATATTGGCCGCTCATCATGACTTCGTAATCTGTCTCCGAATCCGGTACATCATACAGAATTAAGTCTTCTTCGGTAATGCCAAGCTCATGAGGCTCGCATGACAATCCGAGATACAATTGGGTGAGCGATGTGCCGGTCTCCAGCCTGCTGACAGCCTCCAGCTCACGACCGGCAGCAGCATGGTTCTCCAGCAGACGGCCATAGGTATGATGAGGACTAATACCGGACACAACCCAATCGGCTTCATATGCAGCCCCTTTTTTCAGACGGACACCAACTGCTTTGCCGCCTTCGACTACAATCTCAGATACCTGACTACGCAGGTGAACTTCTCCACCGGCTAACTGGATTGAGGCAACCAGCGCATTGGATAAAGCCTGTGCGCCTCCCTGAATGTAATAGGTCCCCTCCAGATGATAGCTGATCCAGGGAATGAAAAAGTACAATGCTGCAAGCCGCTTGGGAGGCAAGCCATAGTAGGGCCAAAGTGCCGTGAAAAATTCCGTAAATCGGTCAGACAGCCCAAACTGACGTACAGCCTCCCATGTGGTCATTTGTGTCCAGCGGAAAAACGTTCCTGCTTTGAGCAGCCCAGCTGCCTTGCGCCACGAGCTGGATGAAGGAGAAGAAAAGGCGGAGAAGCCTGCCCTAAAACGACGAATGCCCGCAAACAGTTTTTCGATGGCTGCCTGCTCAGCAGGGAACATGTCTTGGAGCAGCTGCACATATTCCTGCACATTGGATGGGATATCAATGATCTGCCCTTCCCAGCGAATAGAATAAGGGTGCTTTTTGCGGAGAGGTACAATTCGCTGGTCCGCATTGCAGCCCTTTAGCAGTTGTCCGAAGCTTCCTTCTTCAAGTCCACCTACACCATGCAGAGATACATCAAACGTATAACCCTTTCTTGTAAATTCAGTTGCGTAACCACCCGCCAGAGTATGACTCTCAAAAACAGCGGTCCGGTAACCGAGCGCGGAGAGTCTTGCGGCACAGGACAAGCCACCCAGACCTGCGCCGATGACGATAACATCATATTTACCCATGATTTCATCCTCCTATGTTAACATCGTTATGTAAATTAACAGTGTTAAGTTAAGTGGATTATATACCAGCATTGTTACGATTGGAAAGCCCTATTTTTTGGGTTTGCCTCCTGGGATAATCATCAAAATAAAAGTGAATTAGCTATTATTACAGCTGCAAAAGTTGAATTAATATAAAAAAAACATCCAAAGTTGTAGCGCTTTCACTTGTCAGATTCAAATGAAGATGCTAAAAAACGACATCCGATTAATAGCTGGATGTCGTCTTCTTGTATTTATGAAATTTGTTTATTCTACTTCCCCTTACCCAACTCTTAAAAAATTAATTCACTTTACCGCCCTCTACGACCAATTGATCTGTAAAGCCTGCTCCGTAAACAGGGGTCAGTGTGTTCTTATAGGCTTGATGCACAAAGTTTTCCTTGCCCAGTGTAGCCAGCTCATTGTTGATCCAGTCCAACAGCTCCTTATTACCCCTTGCTACTGCGGGTGCAATCGTATCTTGACCGCCAAAGGACGGGATGGTTACCGTGAAGCCGGGGTTGGCCTTAGCCCAAGCGATCAGCTCTGTATTATCATTGGCAATCGCAGCACCGCGTTTGTCTTTTAGGGCTGAGAAGATTTCCGTGTATTGATCGAATTTGAGTAGCTTGATGTCAGGATAATTTTTCGTAAAATAGGTTTCAGCCGTCGTTCCCTTGGCGACAATCAGCTTCTGATCCGAATTCTTTAATTGGTCAATCGTGGTGATTGGAGCGCTGTCGGGTGACACAATGCCAAAGGATAATTTCATATACGGGTTAGCAAAATCGACCTTTTCTTTACGCTCATCCGTTACAGTAAAGTTAGCCATGATGATATCTACCTTGTTGGATTCCAAATAGGCGACCCGGCTGGCAGCATCCACCAGTACAAATTCCACCTTGGACTCGTCACCCAAGAGATCTTTGGCAAACCGCTTCGCAATATACACGTCAAAGCCTTGATTCTTCCCTTCCGAATCTACGTAGCCAAAGGGCGGCTTATCCGCGAATACACCGATTCGAATCTTGCCATTCTTTTTAATGTCCTCAATTGAAGCAAATTTAGCCGAACCTGACCCGCCGTTGGTATTGCCGCTTCCTGCACATCCCGCCAAGCCGACGAGCAGCAAGCTCAAAGCCAGTAATAACGTCGTGAATTTCATTCCTTTTCTCATCTCTATTCATCCCCTTTATATCGTTTCGTACTGAAATATATCCAGAAAGTGCTGGGCACGCTCTGTTTCCGGTCGGGTGAAAAATTGTTGTGGCGTAGTCATTTCACATATCTGTCCTTGATCCATAAAAACGATACGGTCTCCTACCGACTTGGCAAAGCCCATTTCGTGCGTCACGATAATCATGGTCATTCCCTGTTGTGCCAGCTCTCGCATGACATCCAGCACCTCTCTGACCATTTCCGGGTCCAAGGATGCGGTGACCTCGTCAAAGAGCATAATCTCAGGATTCATACACAGGGCGCGCACAATTGCAATCCGTTGCTTTTGCCCGCCTGATAATTGTCTCGGATACGCATCCTTGCGATCCAGCAGACCCACGCGCTCCAATAGCTGCTCTGCTTGCTTGAGTACTTCCTGTTTGTTTCTCCGCTGCACTTTAAGCGGGCCGAGCAAAATATTTTCCAAGACCGTCATATGCGGAAACAGCTCATAGTTCTGGAACACCATTCCGATATGCTGTCGCACCTCACGCCAATTCACTTTGTTATCGGTCAGATCCTGTCCTCTATAACGGATGTTCCCGCCCTGGACTGGCTCCAGACCATTAAGACATCGAAGGAGCGTGCTTTTTCCACATCCCGAAGGACCGAGGACAACCACGACTTCCCCTTTCCTTACGTCCAGATTAATCTGCTGCAACACTTGCCGGTCTCCGAAGCTTTTGTGCAGCCCTCGGATTTCCAGCAAAACCTCCACAGCCTCTCCCATGACACCCACTCCATCCTGCTAATTTTGCCATCTGCGTTCAAATCTTTTGGAAAGTCTGGATAACGGATAGCATACGAGAAAATACAATATGAAAATAAAGCCGTACACCCAAAAGGATGCCGAAGGCGCTTTGATCACACCCAGCTCAATAATCTGCTGCCCGACCTTGACCACTTCCACTACACCGATCAGTACCACTAATGACGTTGTTTTGATCATCCGTGTCGCCAGATTAATAGAGCCTGGAAGCATTCGGCGCACTGCCTGGGGAATGAGCACATGACGGTATAATTGTCCATATGTCAGTCCCAGCGCCTGCCCGGATTCCACCTGATGCTTGGGCAGTGATTCCAGCGCACCACGAACGATGTCACCAATCTCCGCCGCTCCCCACAGGCTGAATACGATAATTGCTGTCAATTCCCCGCTGATATTTACGTCCAGCAAAGGAGTAAATCCAAAATACACGACATACAACCACACCAAAATCGGAATAATGCGAAATGTCTCCAAATAGAATCTCAGCACAAGCCGAATCGGCCTTGATTTCAAGGTGCGCAGCAACCCCATCAAAATGCCTAATAGAGTACCGATCATAATTGAAATAAACGCAATCTCCAGCGTAATGAGCAATCCCCCTAATAGACGCTCAAAATTCGAACCTTCAAAAAGCACATTAATCCCCGAACTCAGCATACCGCACCTTCCTTTCCACCCACGTCAGCAGCATCGACAATGGTAAAAGCAGGACGAGATATGCCAGTACCAGCAGAATCAGCGATTCTGACGTTTTGTAGTACATGCCGATCAGGTCTTTTGCCACATTCATCAGGTCTAATAAAGCAATAGCGCCGACAATGGAGGTCTCCTTGAGCAGAAAAATCGCATTCGCTCCCAAGGACGGAACGCTGATGGCAAAAGCCTGTGGCAAAATAACATATCTCGCCAGTTGTATCTTAGACAGTCCGAGACTCAGCCCGGATTCCGTCTGGGTCTTGCTGACCGCTTCAATTCCACCACGGAACGCCTCGGCCATATACCCCCCGCCCAAAAAGGTCATGCCCACAATGGCACACGTCATTTCGCTCATATGCAGACCTATTTTCGTAAATCCGTAATACAGGAAGTATAGCTGTACAAGCAGAGGTGTGTTTCGGGAAAGCTCAATGTAGGCTACGATGATGCCACTGATTCCCCTCACTTTGTAATACAGTACTATGCTGCACAGCAAACCGACGACTAGTGAAAACAGAATGGCCCAAAAAGCGATCTTCAATGTCAGCCACATGGCTTCTCCATATAACGGCAAGCTTTCTACAATAAACTCCCAGTCTAAGTTCATATGTACATACCTTTCAATTTTCAATTATTCCTATGTATTTGCTTTGCTTAATAACAATGATTGTATTCCTACCTAATTATTCCGTCAATACTTTGATGAAAATTTGTTATATTTATCTATGATTGAAGAAGAAAATTGTTGCTTTATTTCAGAAATAAATAAAAAAAACCTAAAATGGATCAATTCCATTTCAGGCTTTAATTAATGCTATACGATTCATCACACGAGCGGCTCCATAACCAAGGGACCGCCGAGTTTCTCTACAATCAAACGGCTTTCCTCATTGAGCCCCCGCAGCGTGATGGATTTACCGGAGTTCCTGTATTTTTGCAGCACCTTGCCAATAGCAGTCACCGCCGAGTGATCCCAAACATGTGAATGACTAAAGTCCACCACGACACGCTTCGGATCATCCGCAGGTTTAAAATGATCGACAAAATGAGTTGTTGAAGCGAAAAACATAGGACCTGCAACATGGTACACTTTCTCCTCGTTATCCTCTGTTGCACTGATGCGGATTTTAGCCATTTTCCAGCCAAAATGCAATGCACTCAGCAGGACGCCCGAGATCACGCCCTTGGACAAATCATGCGTAGCCACCACGATGATAACCGTCATAACCATAATAAACGTGTCTGCCTTGGGTACCTTGGCGATATTTCGGAGTGCATTCCAGTCCACGGTCCCGATACACACCATGAACATGACACCCACCAATGCGCCCATCGGCACTTCCTTCACAACCCCGCCAAGCACTAATAGCAAAAAGGCCAAAAATACCCCTGCCGTAAAGGTGGACAAACGTCCTCTTGCACCCGAGCTGACATTAATGACCGATTGCCCGATCATCGCACAACCGCCCATACCACCAAAAAAACCATTTATAAAGTTAGCAATCCCTTGCCCTCGGGCTTCCTGGTTTTTATCGCTTTTTGTTTCGGTCATTTCATCCAGAATACTGGCTGTTAGCAGCGATTCCAGCAATCCGACCACTGCCATCGTAAAGGAATACGGCAGTAAAATCCATAAAGTATGCCACGACCACTCAATTTGAGGCAAATGGAAGGAAGGCAGCGAGCTGGTTAGCGTCCCGATATCTCCTACGGTTTTCACATTCAATCCGAATACATACGTAATGATCGTCATGATGATAATGGCAGTCAATGGAGCAGGAATGATTTTCGTAAATTTTGGTAAAATATACACAATCAGCAGCGTACCCGCTACCATCGCATACATGATCCAGTTCGCTCCATGAAAATGGGTAAGCTGCGCCATAAAAACAAGGATCGCCAGTGCATTCACAAACCCGGTCATGACCGGCTGCGAAATAAAGCTTATAAAGCGGCCTATTTTCAAAACACCCAGCAGCACTTGGATGATCCCTGCCAAAATGGTAGCTGCAAACAGATATTCCACGCCATAATCCTTCACCAAGCTAACGACCAGTACCGCTACCGCCCCGGTTGCTGCCGAGATCATCGCCGGGCGTCCGCCTGCAAAGGAAATGACTATGGCCATCGAGATGGAGGCATATAGTCCGACCATGGGATTGACACCCGCAATGATTGAGAAGGCAATGGCCTCCGGAATCAGCGCCAGTGCAACGGTCATGCCTGCAAGTATATCGGCTCGAATATTACCGAACCATTGTTGTCTAAGATTCATACCGTCTTGTTCCAGCCTCCTATATTTACGGAGAGCAGCATATTGACCCGCAACCCGATGTCATTCGGGCATCCGTCCAGCGGCCAATCGCAATGGCTCTCCTTCATTCAGCTCGTCTCTCTCAAACGAACCCGTCCGTTACATTCAGTCCATCATTATAACGTAAGGGATTCGCAGAAACGAATTGGGTAAAAGGCTGTTTACAGAAGGAAATCCTCGATTTTCTTAAAATATCAACCGTTTTCTTCATGTAGTTCGTTTTCTTATATTTTAAATTTTCGCAATTCCTAAGACTCTGACCTGTTAAAGTTTATCACCTTAACCTCATATTCAGACTCGGCAAACTGCAAATCTTGATCCGCCGTAACCAGCACCAATCTGTTTATAATAGCTGTCGCAAGAATCAAAGCATCCGGGGTCTTAAGCCTTCTTGCAAACTTATCCTTTTGTTCTCTTCTGATACGACCCGCTTTAACTGCAATCTCTGAATCAACTGCTATAAAATACCCCGCCAAGAAAAGGTATCATATCTAAGTCAGTATCTGTGGACAACCCAGCTATAAACTCGGACTGAGTTATAACAGAAAAGAAAATATTCTCTTTATCTTTTTCAGCTTGTCGTATTACTTTATCCAAGGATGTATCAAGTCTATGAAGGGCAATAGCTGCATTCGTATCAAATAAATACCCATCTAATCCCAATCCTCCCTGGATTGCTTAACACTCTCTTCGATCTCAAGCAACTGCTCCTTGCTTAGGCTGCCTCGAGAATTCAAGACAGCTTGCAACCCTTTCGGCAACGGAGACTCTAAATCAATAACCTCAGTCTCCCCTTGTTTATTTTCTATAGTAACCTTTGATGGCTCAAACCCAATATCACGAAGGAGACTTAGGAGGCGTATACGATGTATATCCGTTAATTTTTTTGCCATTAGAAACACTCCTTAGCAAAGAATAGATTCCGGTCATAGCTCGGTTGATTTGTTGTTTTCTTATATTTAAAATTTTCGCAATTCCCGCACCAGCTCAGATAAGGCTTCATCTGTATCAGGTTCGGAATTGTGCCGGAGCATATTTTCAAAGTCAGGGAGAGCTTGCTTTAACAGCTGATAGCTATAATCATAGTAGCTCCAAAAAGCCACTGGATCGTAGCCGCGTGCTTCCTCCTCTTCCCACTCCAGTTCATCTTCTTCGGGATCGTTGTTTTCAGGCCATAGATATTTTTCGTCCAATAGCATGGTCAGGGCTTCCACAGACTGCTGTGAATCGGCTTGTTCCTGTACCATCTCCAGTGTCCCAACAACTGCATGATACAATTCCAGCTCACTCAGCGTAATACGTTCCGGCCTTCTCGTCTGTATATTGCGCAATAAGAAAAGCAACACCCACGGCGTAACTTGCCATAATGTACCCTGATGCTCAATCAGATCAGCGATTGCCTTATACTCTCCGTCTAATATCATTTGCGGTAAATCCGTCCCCCTGCCATAACAAGTGGTCAGGCGGTGCCACGGCACATCTGTTATTTAGAGATGATGGATTGGAGTGGTATTGATCTTATAGGTATCCATGGCTCATGGCTCATCCTTTCCGGCAAGTATCTAAAATCTCCCTGATTTAAAGATAGAATACAATAAAAAGGCAACCATCAAGAGCGCTACGACAAAACCAATTTCAATCGCAGGCACATTCCATAGCATTGTCGCCTGATGGTTTAGCGATGAACCAATAATCAGTCCAACCATAATAATGCTGAACGCTAACAGTACAATGCTGAATGACAGGCGATTACTAATCTGATCCAGCCTGCGCAGGAGCATTTCCAGCTCTGGTACGGTGACCTCCAGCTTGAGCTTGCCCTTACTGATAATGGAGGCCAAGTGTCTCGCCTGTCCTGGCAGCTCCATGAGCGTCTCCACCAGTTCGGTCGCACCGCCCAGCAGCTTGCCCCGAATGCGGCGACCACTGAAGCGTTCCTTCAGCAGTTTGTTACCGAAAGGCTCCGCCAATGCGATAATGCTGAGATCGGGGTCAAGCAGTTGGGCGACCCCCTCCGATGTCAGTAACGCCTTGCCGAGCAGCAGGACATCCGACGGCAGACCGATTCGATGGCGCTGTGCTGCACCAAACAGGTCGTTCAGAGCATCGCCAATGCTGACCTGCGAGAAAGGAACGTCTGCATAATCTTCGCGTATCTTATCCAGATCGGCACGCAGCGCATTTAGATCGGTATTCGGTTCGACCAGGCCCAGTCGTTTGATGGCCCGGACCATGGCATCGGTGTTTTTGCGCATCAGCGCAATAATGAGAGAGGCGAGATGATCCCTCATCTCTTCACTGAGTCGCCCGGTCATGCCAAAATCGAGATAAGCGAGATTGCCATTTTTCAGGACAAGCAAATTCCCGGGATGAGGATCGGCATGAAAAAAGCCCTCTATAAAAATCTGATGCAGCATGCTGTTTACCAACTGCTGTGCCAGTTCTTTCAGGTTATATCCACGGCGTAACAACTCCTCGCGACTCCCCAAATGAGTTCCATCCAGAAACTCCATGGTCAGTATGCGGGAAGAGGTATGATCCCAATATATTTTTGGAATATAGATATGTGGGTCCTGCTCAAATTGGAGCGCAATCTTCTCTGTATTGCGGGCCTCATGGTTGTAGTCCAGCTCCTGAATGAGCGATTTCCCCAGCTCCTCCACCATTTGGCGAAGCTGATAACGCTCCACCCATTCCCAACGCTTGGCTGCCATATGGGTCAGTTCCCGCAAAATGTCCAAATCCCGTCGGATGATGCGGTTAACGCCTGGGCGCTGGATTTTAATAGCGACCATTTCACCACTGTGCAGCTTGCCCAAATGCACTTGTCCAATCGAAGCAGCAGCCAGCGGAACATCGTCAAAGCGAGCCAATATGTCCTCCAACGACGTGTCCAGCTCCTGCTCCAAAATGCCCCGCGCCATTTCAGGCGAAAAGGGCGGAACCTGATCCTGAAGCTTGACCAGCTCGCGGATTATAGGCTCCGGCAGCAGGTCGGCACGCGTGCTTGCCAACTGCCCAAGCTTGATAAATGCAGGCCCCAGGTCCTCCAGCACCAGTCGTATCCGTTCACCCAGCGTCTTGGACTCGGGAGCTTCTCTCGTCAGCCATTTGCGTGGTAGCGATAGCAGCTGGAACAGGCCCATTTCCTCCACCATATAGCCAAAGCCATGACGCGCCAGCGCCATGGCAATTTCCCGGTAACGACCGGCATGCTTCATACGAACTGCCATTTAATCCAGCCGATTCGCTTCTTCGGCATCGCTTGAACCCGTAAGCGCAGCCTTTTCTTTTTCCAGTTCTGCTACCTGTTTTTCCAATAATGCCACACGTTGCTCCAAACTTGCGACATCATTTTCGGTAGGTACTTCCAGCTCCTGCAAAATGCGGTTAACCTGCTCGCGGATCAGCGTTTTGAATTGGCCCTGTTCCTCTGCCCCCCGTTCAATCAGACGATCAATCAGTGCTTTGGATTCAGAGGGCGCAAGTTCTCCCCGGTTTACAAGATCCTCGACGGCTTTCTCCACCTTTTCTTTGCTGACAATAGTGAGGCCCCATCCCAATGAGATAGCTTTTTTGAACAAGTCGCTCATGATATATCCTCCCCTACCTGTGATTACCTATAGTATAACCTGAAAAGGGAAGCCGCATAAAGTTTGCAGCTCCCCTTCCCTAAGAATGGTATTTGTTATGTTTAACCCGGAAAGCGTCCGGCCCACTTGGCAGCCTGAAGCAACAGCTTGCGGTAGCCCTCGTGCTGGAAGCTTGGCTGATTATGTCCAGGCATCAAGTAGACGACCCGCCCCAAGCCATAGGACAATGACCATGCCGCAGGCCACCACTGGCCTTCATACTCGTATTCCATCAATAGTATTTTTTCAGTGAATGGATCAAAATCGAAACGATACGGCTCCTCCTGGATCTCGAACGGTTCAATTCCTTCCATGATTGGATGATCCGGCTCCGTTACCTTGAAGGAAAGTGGCGCCGCAGCCGGATGACGTAAGAAACGTGCTCCCATCAGCTGTGCAATTTCATACCGTCCTTGTAGTGTAATTCCATTATGCAATACCAGCAATCCGCCCCCGCCGCTGACGTAGGACAGCAGTCCTGCCGTTTGTTGAGGGGACAAAACCTCCTTGCGACTATCGCAGTACGAAATACATAGATCGAATGAGGCCAGATTTTCCTTGAGCAGCATTTTACGATTCTCGCTGCACTGTACCGTCATCCAGTCCTGTAAAATATGGCTAATCTCCTCGTCCACCCCTTGCAACGGGTGAAACTCCGGGTATGAATAATCTCCCAATAGCAATGCTTTTTTTCTGTCCATGCTAATCCTCCTTGCTTGACTTGTATATAAGGACTCTAAAGGCGTGCCCCGTGTCATTTATTTTTGTTTGTGTGGACAAATCGCTCTACAAATCCCGTTTGGCCCTCATCCATTTCACATAACAACGCCATCATTGTCCGAAGCTACAGCATATATAAATAATTCTACAGACCGCCTATGGAATCCTTTAGCAGAGGATTATAACATATACGTTCGCTCGGAATAAACTTATTTAAAAATTATAAATATGAACGCTGGCGATTCGGGCCGTTTATGGTATACTCGTAAGAAAAAAAGTGTGCCCACGCTTTCTTTTCAAAAAAAGGGAAGCTTTTTGTAAAATGTATGCTTGCGGTTATAGAATTGTTAAGCCTTGCCTCAACTTATATATTCTATAAATCTTAAAAACCGGGGAGGTTACATGAATGAAAAGGACTGGAATGACCCGGCCCTTGGACAGCTTGGGACGAATTGTGCTTCCTAAAGAGCTACGCATGACGATGGAGATTGACATCGGCGATCCATTAGAGTTTTTTATTGAAGACCAGACTCTCATGCTCCGTAAGTACAAATCAACCAATTGCGTCTTTTGTGGTGCGGTTGATACCAACACCTACTTTAAAGATCAGTTTATTTGCGATGAATGTGCAACCTCGATGAAAACGGATGATTTGCCTCCGGTCACGACGGCTGAAACCAATTCGCCTCCACTTAAGCAAAATATGCATATCAAAAAAATCTATCAGCGTACAGACGTTATTTTGGAGAGAATGAGAGAACTGATGGAGGAGCATCCTGCATCTTCACAAAAGCAACTCGCCTCCATGCTTGGCGTGAGCCAGGGAAGGATTTCCCAGCTAAAGAAGCTCATGTAAACCAGTCATCAAAAAAGCAATGTATGCGTTTCCACTAAATGTAAGGTACATCATATCCACGTAAAAAAGCCGGGCTCCTGAACCTAACGGAACCCGGCTTTTGTTGTTCACATGAAGCCGCTCGCTCAACTTACTGACCGTAAGCTCTGCATTTCTCCACCCAGCGTGCTGCAGCTTTGGGAAGAGAAGCGAGATGTATATGGGTATAGGCCGCCAAAAGGTTCCCTTGCGCGTAGCCCTCGCTCTGGAGTCCGCGCATCCCCTTAGCCTGATAGGCATAGGGGTAGGGGGTAGTCGATTCATCATAGGCCATCACTGAATAATGAAATTCATGGCCTCGAATCGTCTCTCCAGCCTCCAGCAACAGGCAATCCTGCAATGCAGTTGCTTCCCGGTATCCCAATGCAGCCCGCTTTTCCTGCATTC
>NZ_ASSB01000173.1:0-21024 GCF_000520755.1 Paenibacillus sp. 1-18 | reverse complement strand
CCGCCCCTTCGGTCACGAGCGCCGCTACGGCCCCCGCGTAGGCGGCAGGATAGCTTGCGCCGCTGCGCAGGCGCTGTGCGATGCCGGCCTTAAGCTCGGCCGGCTCTGCCGCCAGCACGCGGGCCAGCGCGCGGAGCGGCGCAATGTCTCCGCTCTCGCTGCCGAAGCAGAGCGCGTCGACGACGCCCGTGGCGTGGAGCAGGGCGACCGCGCCGTGGGCAAACCATTCTGCGGGCTGGATGGCGTAAGCCACAGGCAGCTCCACAACGAGGTCTACGCCCATGGCGAGCGCCATTTCCGTGCGGGACCATTTGTCCGTAATCGCGGGTTCACCCCGCTGGAGGAAAGGGCCACTCATCACAGCAACCGTGCGCTCTGCACCAGTGATGCGAAGAGACTCCTTCCAGTGATGAACATGTCCGTTATGCAGCGGATTATACTCTACAATAACTCCAAGTGTTTTCAAGACGGATGTCAGCTCCTTTCTTTAATAGCTGTTCCAGTAACTATTCTGAACAAGGCCATTGAGACCTGGATCAAAAACCTTTATACTCGCATTATTGTACACGAAGAGTGGCGGGGGTACGAATGCTCAAAGGTACATGATCCGTACAACGTATTTTCGCTTTCGCAAAAAACGTGCTGTACCCATGGAAAACCAATGGGTTTGTATGTGGTGTAAAGTGAAAGGTGTTGACAAACGACTCGATCAGTCGGTATAATAATTTTTGTTTGTTTGGAGTGATAGCGATGCAACTATTTTTTCGCAAAGTAGCAACAAGTGACGGTCCTTTTCCTATCCGTGAATCTCTTAATGTGAGTGAATTGGTGGATGATCGTGCTGATGTTACGGCCGTTTCCCCGCTGGAGATTGATCTGGTCGCCGTTAGTCTGGATCAAGGCTTGATGAGCGTGGAAGGCACACTGACCGCAGGTCTGGACATGCTGTGTTCGCGCTGTTTGAGTCCGATGCATGAGGATTTGAAGATTGAATTCCGTGAACGGTTCAAGCAAACCTCTTCAAGTAATGAAGAGGAAGATGAAGATGGCGAATTTATTGCAGTGACGGAGGATTCCTTTGACATTGCACCGTATTGCAAAGAACTGTTTGTACTGAACGTGCCGTTTGCGCCTGTGTGCAGTGAGGACTGTCAAGGGATCGCACCGGCGGCTGGACAAAACTGGAGCATCGGCTCCGATGACAGTGACGATGGCAATACGGACAAGATTGACCCGCGTCTGGCAGGGCTTAAGGATTTTTTTAAATGAGAATTGAGTTCAATTCTGAAAAAAATCATCATCCACTTGTGCTGGAGAGTTACAGAACCATGCATGGATGTTGCAGGCTTGATTCACCGGCTGTAAAGTAACTGCTTCCGATAGTTACCTTCAGTCTTGAATGAGATAAGAAGTCATACCCGCTTTGCGGGGGTGATCTGGTTAAGGAGGTGGGAATAATGGCAGTACCTCAACGGAGAACATCCAAAACTCGTCGCGACAAACGTCGTACTCACTTTAAACTGGCAGTACCAGGTATGGTGAAATGCTCCGAATGCGGCGAATTGAAACTTGCTCACCATGTGTGCAAAGTTTGCGGAACGTACAAAGCTAGAGAGATCATCTCTCAATAATGTCCGATAAGCGGATTCTTTGGAATCTTCGCAGGGAAAGTGGCGCTTCACTCCAGTGAGGCGTCACTTTTTTTATTTGCATGCTTTCTTTTTGTGCCAGCATGCTATATACTGTTTTAGTACCAGGTTCTAAGAAAGAAGGGCCGAAGGGGTTCCTTTATACATACAAAATGACAAATCGGCTTGAAGTTTATGCCGTTAGAACGTGAAGTAACCCGAACCGTCGGCTGAACGGTAGCTTATTGCAGGGAAAGGAGGCATCACTGACATCGAACGTTTGCCGAAGAGACAGAGACAGCAGCGGCTGACTCAACTGATTGATGACAATCCGTTCGTAACGGATCAGGAATTGACGAGACAATTGAAGGTAAGCATTCAGACGATTCGGCTGGACCGGATGGAACTCGGAATCCCGGAATTGCGAGAGCGGCTAAAGCTGATGGCTGAGCGCTCCTACGATCAGGTTCGTTCCTTGCCTTTACATGAAGTGATCGGGGATATCGTTGATCTCCAATTGGATCGAAGTGGTATTTCCATCTTTGAAATCAAAGAGGAGCACATCTTTTCACGCACCGGCATTGCACGGGGGCATTATGTCTTTGCTCAAGCCAACTCATTGGCTGTCGCCGTGATTAATGATGAGATAGCATTGACCGCTTCGGCGGATATTCGCTTTGTCCGCCCTGTTCATTTGGGAGAGAAGTGTATTGCCAAGGCATATGTACGCTCAAATCCTGAGCAAAAAGGGAAGGCCAAAGTGGAGGTATTTACCTACGTAGGGGAAGAAATGGTGTTCCAAGGGAATTTTGTCATTTATCGGTCTACGGAGGAAGAGTATAGCGAAGGAGGAAGTCAGCATGCGGATCGCCATTGATGCCATGGGGGGAGATCATGCCCCAGAGGCGACGGTAGAGGGTGCGCTATCTGCGGCGGCGGAATGGAAGGATACGGACATTACGCTGGTTGGTGATCGTGAACAGATTGAATGGGTTCTGAACAGCAGAGCGTTGCCTGCGAACCTCAGCATTCGTCATGCATCGGAAATGATAGATGCGCAAGATGAGCCTGTAAAGGCAGTACGGCGCAAAAAGGATGCCTCAATGGTCGTAGCTGGTCGAATGGTCAGAGAAGGCGAAGCGGATGCCATGATTTCTGCAGGTAATACTGGTGCGTTAATGACCACAGGGTTGCTGGTGGTTGGAAGAATGGAAGGGATTGAACGTCCGGCTCTTGCCCCGATGATACCGACGATTGACGATCAGGGTGTACTGGCACTGGACTTGGGAGCCAATATGGATGCCAAGCCCGAGCATCTTGCCCAGTATGCATTGATGGGGAGCTTGTATCGTCAGAAGGTTCACGGTATGGCTTCTCCAAGGGTAGGTCTGCTGAATGTCGGAACCGAAGCCGGGAAGGGCAATGAATTGACGAAATTAGCATTTCCTCTTATTGAGCAATTACCTGTCCATTTTGTAGGTAATGTCGAATCCAGAGATGTGTTAACCAGGAATTGTGATGTACTGGTGTGTGACGGATTTGCCGGAAACATCATGCTAAAATCGCTGGAAGGTACGGCCGGAGCGATATTTTCTCTCCTTAAAGAGAAGTTCACCAAATCATTAAAGACCAAGCTGGCGGCGGCATTGATTATGCCTGAACTTCGCAGTCTCAAGGATAAGCTGGACTATAAGGAGCATGGCGGTGCTCCCTTACTGGGGCTGAGCGGACTCGTCTTGAAAAGTCACGGTTCGTCTGACGGCGTTGCCGTAAAAAATGCGGTAAGACAGGCCCGTACGGCCTTGCAAAACCAACTGGTTGAAAGTATTTCCAAGGAAATCAGCAGGAAGTGAGTGACGATATGAATAAATTACGTCCGGTTGGTGTTATCGGAACGGGTAAATATGTTCCTGAGAAAATTCTGACCAATAAAGATCTGGAAGCAATCGTAGAAACAAGTGACGAATGGATTGTCAGTCGTACAGGGATTCAGGAGCGCCATATTGCGGCACCGGAGCAGGCTACATCGGATTTGGCTTATGAAGCTGCGATAAAAGCGTTGAAGTCTGCTGGTATGAAGGCAGAGGATTTGGATCTGATTATTATAGCTACGGTTACACCGGATATGGCATTTCCGTCAACTGCCTGCATTCTTCAGGATAAGTTGGGAGCAAAAGGGGCAGCGGCTTTCGATTTGTCTGCAGCATGCTCGGGTTTTGTGTATGGGCTGGCAACGGCAACAAGCTTCATTAAGACAGGAATTTATAATAATGCGTTGATCATAGGGGTAGACTGTCTTTCCCGCATTACGGATTATACCGACCGCAATACTTGTGTTCTTTTTGGAGACGGTGCAGGAGCTGTAGTCATTGGTGAAGTACCTGAAGGTAGAGGATTTCAATCCTTTGATCTCGGTGCCGAAGGTGCAGGAGGCGGCTTGCTTAAGCTCGAAGCTGGCGGTTCGCGTTTGCCAGCGAGTGCGGATACAATAGAAAATAAACAGCACTACATCTACATGAACGGACGCGAAGTGTTCAAGTTTGCGGTCCGTGTGATGGGAACAGCTACAGTTGACGTATTGGAAAAAGCAGGATTGGCTAAAGATGACATTGATCTATTCGTTCCACATCAAGCCAATATTCGCATCATCCAGTCGGCGATGCAGCGTTTGGACTTGCCAGAAGAAAAAGTAGTCATTAATGTTAATAAATATGCAAATACATCTGCAGCCTCAATCCCTCTTGCTCTTGTAGAGGCAGCTGAGGAAGGCCGTATGAAGGAAGGCGACCGGATATTAATGGTTGGCTTCGGCGGCGGGTTAACCTGGGGGGCGTCGGTTCTTGTCTGGTAAGAAGACGACGGGTTTGATACAATATTGAATTTGTCAGGTACTTTACAGGACAAGCATTGGGTATAGAGAGGTGCATACAAGATGGGTAAAATGGCATTTATATTTCCCGGTCAGGGTTCACAAGCTGTAGGTATGGCTAAAGACGCTTATGAAGCGATTCCAACTGCAAAAGAAGTGTTTCGTCAAGCTGACGAGCGTTTGGGCTTCGCGTTAAGCACACTGATTTTTGAAGGACCAGACACAGCTTTGAAACAGACATCGAATACACAGCCTGCGCTGTTAACGGCAAGCATTGCATTATATGAAATGTTCAAGGAAAAAGGGATTCGTCCTGATTATATGGCTGGGCACAGCCTTGGGGAATACAGCGCACTTGTTGCTTCCGGTGTCCTCGCATTCGAGGACGCGGTTGAGATTGTACGTGCACGTGGCGAGTTTATGGAGCAGGCGATACCTGATGGACAAGGCGGGATGGCTGCTGTGCTGGGAGCTGACCGTGAAGCGCTGGCAGGACTATGCCGTGATATAACGGAGTCTGGTCAACTGGTTGAACTGGCGAATATCAACTGCCCCGGACAAATTGTTGTATCTGGCACGAAGGGAGGTGTTGCTGCGGTCGCTGAACGTGTGAAGGAAGCAGGCGGCAAGCGTGCTATTGCTCTGGAAGTCAGCGGTCCTTTCCATTCATCCTTGATGAAGGAAGCGGCGGCTAAGCTCTCCGGTAAGCTGGAGGGTGTGGATTTCTCCGAAGCTCAAATTCCGGTTGTGGCTAATGTAACGGCAAAACCTGTCCGTGAGGGTAACGAAATTCGCCAGCTGCTGGTGGAACAGGTCTATTCCCCCGTACTATGGGAAGACAGCGTGGCATGGCTGCTGGAACAGGGTATTGACACTTTTATTGAGTTTGGACCGGGAAGTGTTTTAACCGGATTGGTTAAAAAGATCAACAAAACGGCTAAGCTGTATAATATAAGCAACCTGGAGTCGTTTACTTCTGTGATGGAGGCCTTGGAGCTCCGTTAAAAGTAATAGTGATTGCCAATATACTTGCAAGGAGGTACTATGATGTCTAAGCCATTAAGTGGAAAAACGGCACTCGTTACGGGAGCGTCGCGCGGAATTGGCCGTAGTATCGCACTGGCGCTAGCTGAAGCAGGCGCTAATGTGGCGGTAAACTATGCTGGCAGCGAAAAGGCTGCGGCTGAGGTTGCAGAGCAGATTCGAGCCAAGGGCGTGGAAGCTATTACGATCCAGGCCAATGTCGGGCATGCTGACGAGGCAGATCGGTTAATCAAGGATGTAATTGACGCTTGGGGCAAGATTGACATCCTTGTGAATAATGCCGGAATAACAAGAGATAATTTAATCATGCGCATGAAGGAAGAAGAGTTCGATCAAGTGATCGAAACGAATCTGAAAGGTGTGTTTAATTGCCTTAAGGCGGCAACACGACCTATGATGAAACAGCGTTCCGGTCGAATTATCAATATCTCTTCTGTTGTCGGTGTACTTGGTAATGCAGGTCAAGCAAACTATGTAGCTGCTAAAGCGGGCGTGATTGGTCTTACCAAATCCTCTGCCAAAGAGCTTGCTTCGAGAGGCATTACAGTGAACTGTGTAGCTCCCGGATTTATTGATACGGAGATGACGCAGGTGCTGGCTGACGATTTGCGTGATAGTATGCTCAGCGGTATTCCGCTGGCCCGTCTCGGACGGCCTGAGGAAATTGCGAACGTGGTGCTGTTCTTGGCCTCGGACGCTTCCTCATACATGACGGGCCAGACTTTGCATGTGGATGGCGGCATGTACATGTAGTTATGTGTTGCCGATCCGCATGCCCCGATGAAGAGTAATGAATGAAAACTCTCTTCTATGGCATTTTAATTGTAATTTTCGTATAATACCTAAGGAGGAGGTGAGCCGGATGTCCGACGTATTGGAGCGCGTAAAACGCATTGTCGTTGACCGTTTGGGAGCCGACGAAGCCGAAGTTACACTTGAAGCATCTTTTAAAGATGATTTAGGCGCTGATTCTCTCGATGTAGTTGAATTGGTTATGGAATTGGAAGATGAGTTTGATATGGAAATCTCTGATGAAGATGCAGAGAAAATTACAACTGTAGGTGAAGTTGTAAAGTACATACAATCTCATACCTAATTCATGTCAACAAAAGTCCCGTTCTGTTACAGGCGGGACTTTCTCCTAATTATACAGATTGAACTAAAGACGGAATTGCCGTGTGTTTGATTATATGGCATTACTAACTTTAGTTGATTCTATATTATTTCTGCGCACAAAGCGTGCGGCCTTAAAATACAATTTGCAGTAGACATAGAGGTGATTATCTTTGAAACAACGAGTTGTCATAACAGGAATGGGTGTAATCACTTCGCTGGGACAGGATTTGAACACACTGTGGGATAATCTGATGGCTGGAAAATCTGGCATCAGCCCAATCGAGGCTTTCGATACGACTGACTATCCTACGAAAATAGCCGCTTCCGTGAAGGATTTTAATCCAGAGGATTATATTGAACGCAAGGACGCACGTAAAATGGACCGCTTTGTACAGTTTGCGGTTGCAGCCAGTAAATTGGCGCTTAAGGATAGCGGACTTGTCATCGGAGAGAATGCGGAAGCTGATCGTGTAGGTGTATCTGTAGGTTCCGGCATTGGCGGATTAGGGACTTGGGAGGATCAGCATCGTACACTAATGGAAAAAGGACCTAGACGCGTAAGCCCTTTCTTTATCCCGATGATGATTGCCAATATGGGCTCCGGCCAAGTGTCCATTTCACTCGGTGCCAAAGGACCCAATACATCGCCAGTAACCGCTTGTGCCACAGGCAGTCATGCCATTGGTGATTCCTACCGTATGATTCAGCGTGGTGATGCTGACGTCATGATCTGCGGCGGAGCTGAGGCGACGATTCGTCCGATCGGTATGGCTGGATTTTGTTCCATGCGGGCGATGTCCACACGTAATGATGAACCTGAAAAGGCAAGCCGGCCTTTTGATACGGAAAGAGATGGATTCGTGATGGGCGAAGGCTCTGGTGTTCTAATCCTGGAATCGCTGGATCATGCTTTGGAGCGTGGTGCGCGTATTTACGGTGAAGTAATTGGCTATGGATTGTCCGGCGATGCTCATCATATGACGGAGCCTGATCCTGAGGGTGCAGCACGCTGCATCAGAATGGCGATCCGCGATGCTGGATTGAAGCCGGAGGAGATTGATTATATCAACGCTCACGGCACATCGACTCCAGTGGGTGATAAATCTGAAACGGAAGCAGTCAAGAAAACGCTTGGAGAGCATGCTTATAAGGTAGCGATCAGCTCAACCAAGTCGATGACAGGGCATCTATTGGGTGCAGCGGGCGGCGTTGAAGCTATAATCTGTGGTCTTGCCCTTCAGCATCAGACGATTCCGCCTACGATTAATCTGGATAATCAAGACCCGGAATGCGATCTTGATTATGTGCCTAACAAGCCAAGAAAAGCGGAACTGAATGTGGTTATGTCCAATTCCTTTGGTTTTGGCGGTCACAATGCTACGGTTATTCTAAAAAAATATGAAGCGTAAGGGGTCAGTTCGTTGAGTGGAGACTTGAAGCAATTACAGCAGAAACTTCATATTCAATTCAACAATCGGCAGCTTCTGAAGCAGGCCTTTACGCACGCTTCCTACGTAAACGAACATCGGTTCAGTCAGCATGCAGACAATGAGCGCCTTGAATTTTTAGGTGACGCTGTGCTGGAGCTGACTGTATCCGAGCAATTGTACAATCAATACCCTAATCGACCCGAAGGCGAATTGACCAAGCTGCGCGCAGCTATCGTTTGCGAGCCTTCTCTGGTGAAATTTGCTGTCGGGCTTGAGTTCGGGCAATATGTACTGCTTGGAAAAGGTGAAGAGCTGACGGGTGGGCGTACTCGTCCGGCTTTGCTCGCTGACGTGTTCGAAGCGTTCGTAGGCGCGCTTTATTTGGATCAGGGTCTGGAGGCCGTCCGGTCGTTTCTGGAACGTTATATTTTTCCTCAAATCGTGTTAAATGGTAAGCTCCAGATGAGTGATTTTAAAACAGAGCTTCAGGAACTGACGCAGCATCATAACATGGGGATGCTTGAATACAAGATTGTGGAGGAGCGCGGGCCTGCCCATGAACGTGAGTTTGTAGCCGAGGTATATATGGACAGCGAACGGCTGGGGGCAGGTACGGGACGCTCCAAAAAAGAAGCTGAGCAGCAAGCGGCGGCAGTAGCTTTAAACCGTTTGAAGCTGGCGGAATCATAATCGGTACCTGAGCGGGCCCGGACGGGTTGCGCGAGCAGGGGACACAAAGTAAGAGCAAAGGGCAGTCCGCGGGGGAGTCCCGGCCCGCAAAGGCGAATGGACTGCGTTTTGCTCTTTTTTCGTGGCTTGGCTGCAGTGCGTTGAACGTCGATGTTGAACGTTGATAGTATGCTTATCCAAAGTAGTCTTGTGCTACAATAGGGATAATTCATGTCCATCAGGTAAACGGTGTTATACAAGCATTTTGAAATGTTAGAGGTGAGATTGAGCATGTTTTTAAAGCGCATTGAGCTGGCGGGCTTCAAATCGTTTGCAGATAAAACGGAAATGGAATTTGTCCGCGGCATTACAGCAGTCGTCGGACCCAACGGTAGCGGAAAAAGTAATATTTCCGATGGTATTCGCTGGGTGCTGGGCGAACAGAGCGCCAAATCACTGCGTGGTGGCAAAATGGAAGATATTATTTTTGCTGGTAGTGATGCTCGCAAGGCAGTTAATTATGGTGAAGTATCGCTTACACTGGATAATGAAGATCAAGCGTTGCCTCTGGATTTTGGCGAAGTCACGGTAACCCGTCGTGTGCATCGAAGTGGCGATAGTGAATATTTCATTAACCGACAGTCATGCAGACTTCGGGATATTACCGAGCTGTTTATGGACACAGGGATCGGTAAAGAAGCTTACTCCATTATCGGGCAAGGGCGTATTGAGGAGATTTTGAGTACCCGATCCGAGGACCGGCGCGGTATTTTTGAGGAAGCATCGGGTATCGTAAAATATAAATCACGTAAAAAAGAGGCGGTTCGCAAACTGGATGATACGGAGCAAAATTTGCTGCGTATTCACGATTTGGTCAGCGAACTGGAGGATCAAATCGGCCCGCTTAAGGAGCAATCGGAAAAGGCGATTCATTATAAAGAGCTGCGTAGTGAGCTGAAATCAAAAGAGATTTCAATGTACGTCCATCAAATAGAGCAAATTCATACTTCGTGGAGCGATGCAACTTCCAAGCTGGCTCTGCTAAAGCAGGAGCAGCTTCAGCTGTCTACGGTAGTATCCCGCCATGATGCTATGCTGGTGAGTGAGCGCAATGAGCTGCGTCAACTGGAGGAGCAAGTCGAGCGTTTGCAAAGTGATTTGCTGCAGTACAGTGAGGCTACAGAAAAGAGCGAAGGCTACGGTGAATTGCTGAAAGAGCGCACACGCAATCTGCAGGCTAACCGGGAACAGCTTATCCTATCGCTCAGCACGAGCGAGGCAAGGCATTCCGATCGCAAAAATGAACTGGATCAGCTGAATGAAAAGCTGTCTGCGTTAATTGTAGAGCTTGAAGAGCTGCGTGCGAGGCTATCTGATGAAGAGGCCAAGCTGATTGGTGTCACAGGCGGTATCAGTCAGGAGCAGGAGGAAAGCCTTAAAGGCAGCCTGCTGGAGCTGATGAACCAGATGGCACAGGCGCGTAACGAAATCCGTTATACCGACCAGCAGAAGGAAGCGCTGGAGCGGCGGGTGAATCGTGTCAGTGACGAATCCGGTAAATGGGAAGCACAAAAAGTCGAGCTGGATCAGCGCAAAAAGGGACTGGAAGCTGCCATTCAGAAGCTGGGACAGGAAATCAGTAGTCTGCGCAGTGGATATATTCAGGGAAGTGAAAAGTACCAGGCGTTGCAAAAGCTACTCGAAGAAAGCCAAGGCACCATTCGTAAATGGGAACAAAAACGTGAGGCTCAAATTTCACGCCGAGATACGATGAAGGAAATGCAGGATGACTTTGACGGCTTTATGCTGGGTGTCAAGGAAGTCTTGAAGGCTTCGCGCAAAGAGACCTTGCACGGTGTGCATGGAGCGGTAGCAGAGCTGATTCGGGTACCTGAGCATTTGGAGCAGGCGATGGAAACTGCTTTGGGCGCTTCCGTACAGCATATCGTAATGGAAAATGAATCGGTGTCCAGACAGGCCATCAGTTTTTTAAAGCAACGTCAATTGGGTAGAGCAACATTTTTGCCTATGGATGTCATTCGCCCGCGTCAAATCGGTGCGGGGGAGCGTCAAATTGTGGAAAGCGCTGAGGGCTTTGTCGGAATCGGTGCGGATCTTGTTCAGTATGACGAGCGGTATGCCGGAATTGTAGGCAGTCTCTTGGGGAATGTGGTCATAGCCCGCACGCTGGAAGATGCAAACCGGATTGCCGCCCGTTGCCAATATAGATACCGTGTTGTGACGCTGGAAGGTGACGTCGTCAATGCAGGTGGTTCCATGACTGGAGGTAGCCAGTTTAAGAAAAATGCCAATCTGCTTGGACGCAAACGTCAGCTGGATCAGTTGGATCAAGACATTTTAGATACGGAGCAGCAAATTGCGAGATTACGTCAAAGCGCTGTGGATACCAAACGCCAGCTGGAGGAGACACAAATCCAGTTGGACGAGCTGCGTCAGGCCGGGGATGTGAAGCGTGGAGAAGAGCAGCAGACGGCAATGGAGCTCAAGCAGCTGGAGCATGAACTGCGTCATGTCCTTGAACAAGTTGCTGCGTCCAGTCAGGAGAAAAAGGGTTTTGACCAGGAGATAAAAGAGCTGGAAGCTGCACGTGAAGAAGCGTTGGTAAAGCTGGCTGCACTGGAGCAGGAAGAGAAGAAAACTCATCAAGCCATTCATGCTGCTGAATTTGCTCGTAAAGCTAACGAATCTGCCAAGGAGCAGCTGCAAGGAGAACTTACGAATCTCAAGGTTAGAGAAGGCAAGCTGGATCAGAAGCGCTTTTCATTGGAAGAGCAGCTGCGCAGATTGCGTGGAGATTATGATACGCTTGGCAAGGATTCGAGGCAGAACAAGACCTTGCTTGCTTCCATTGAAGCTGATCTTCTGACTAATGAGCAGGAAAGCGTAAAGCAGATTGAAAATCTCAATCAATACCGTTTGAAAAAGGAAGAAGCCTCGCAGCAGCTGGAGTTTAAGCGGGCTGCACGCAGCAGCTTATCCAAAAAGCTGGAAATGGCTGAGAACGAGACAAAGGAGCAGCGAATTCAGCTTAAATCGGTCGAAGAGCTGCTTCGTCAAACGGAAATTGGAGTAAACCGGCTTGATGTAGAACTGGAAAACGTACTCAAAAAATTAAGCGATGACTATGAACTTAGCTATGAGCTGGCCAAGCAGCGCTATCCTGTACCGGAAGATATTGAAAGCACGCAGGCTGAAGTGCAAAGGCTCAAACGCGGTATTTCCGAGCTGGGCGAGGTCAATCTGGGTGCGATAGAGGAATATCAGCGTGTGCATGAGCGTTATACGTTTCTCGATGAGCAAAAGTCAGATCTAGTGGAGGCCAAAACCACGCTCTATCAGGTTATTCGTGAAATGGATGATGAAATGTCCAAACGCTTCAAATCCACGTTCGATGCCATTCGACGCGAATTCGGCACGGTTTTCTCCAAGCTGTTCGGGGGTGGGCGTGCCGATCTGGTACTGCTTGACCCGGAACGCCTACTGGAGACGGGAATTGATATTGTAGCTCAGCCACCGGGCAAAAAACTGCAAAACCTGCAGCTGCTGTCGGGCGGTGAGCGGGCGTTAACAGCGATGGCGTTGCTGTTTGCCATTTTACATGTTAAACCTGTTCCATTCTGTGTGCTGGATGAAGTAGAGGCTGCATTGGACGAAGCCAATGTGGTGCGTTTTGCACAGTATTTACGGGAATTCTCGGAGCAGACGCAGTTCATTGTAGTTACTCACCGCAAGGGTACAATGGAAGAATCCGACGTGCTGTATGGGGTTACGATGGAGGAAGGCGGGGTTTCCAAACTCGTATCTGTCAAGCTGGATAGTGACGAAGCTGAGATTGCCTGATAGCAAATAACACACTTTCAAATCAACGGAGGGAACCTATGAGCTTCTTTAGAAAATTAAAGGAAAGCATTGCAAGCAAAACGGAATCTGTCACAAAACAGTTCAAGGATGGACTGGAAAAAACAAGAAAAGGCTTTGTTGAAAAAGTAACGGATTTGATGATTCGCCGCAAAAAAATTGATGAGGAGTTTTATGAGGAACTGGAAGAAATTCTGATCGGAGCGGACGTAGGTGTCAATACGGTTATGAACCTCATTGAAGACCTGCGGGAAGAAGTGAAAAAACGCAAAATCGAGGATGCATCCGAGCTTCAGCCTGTATTGTCGGAAAAGCTATCCGAGCTGCTGCGAGGCAATGACAACAGTCAGCTCCAAATGAGTTCTAATGGAATTACAGTTATTCTATTCGTCGGGGTCAACGGCGTCGGCAAAACAACAACGATCGGCAAGCTGGCTCATCGTTTTAAACAGGAAGGTAAAAAAGTGCTGCTGGCTGCCGGAGATACGTTCCGTGCCGGTGCGATTGAACAGCTGGAGGTATGGGGGCAACGGGCAGGTGTTGAGGTCATTAAGCAGCAATCCGGTTCCGACCCGGCTGCGGTTATGTTTGATGCCGTACAGGCTGCAAAGCAGCGTCAGGTAGATGTTTTGCTGTGTGATACTGCTGGACGTCTTCAGAATAAAAGCAATCTGATGGAGGAGCTGAACAAAATTTTTCGTGTTATCCAGCGTGAAATCCCAGACGCTCCTCATGAAGTGCTGCTGGTACTCGATGCCACGACCGGACAAAATGCACTTAACCAAGCCAAGCTGTTTGGAGAGAAAAGCGGCGTAACCGGACTGGTGCTGACGAAGTTGGATGGTACAGCGAAGGGTGGGATTGTTGTGGCAATCCGCCAAGAACTGAATTTGCCTGTTAAACTGGTGGGCTTAGGTGAAAAAGTGGATGATCTTCAGCCGTTTGATTCCGAGCAATTCGTCCACGCATTGTTTGCGGGCTTGATTCAGGAAGAGACTGGTGAAGCAACTGCTGCTGGCGAGGAAGAGCAGCGCTAATTTAGAGCGTGCAGGCTGGCGCGGGAATTTTGGAGGACGCATTGTAATCGTCTAGCTTATCAGGTTCGGGGCTTGGACTGGTCCTTCTGCTGTTCGAGATGGTGGATATATATATCGTCGAGATATATAATTAGAGCAATGGGTCTGTCGATGCCGGATATATATTTTTGTATATAAAATATCTTACGAAAGCGTGGGTGAAGAACTGATGGCGAACACCTATACTTATTCCCGACGGGAGGAAGTAGCCAACGCCATTACACATGGAATTGGAATCGTTTTAAGTGTGGCGGCACTTGTGCTGCTCATTGTTTTTGCCAGCTTAAAAGGGACTGCTTGGCATGTGGTCAGCTTTACGATTTACGGGATAACAATGCTGCTGTTGTACACCAATTCCACGTTGCTTCATAGCCTGCGGGAAGGGAAATTGAAGGATTTGTTCGAAATATTCGATCATTCCTGCATTTACCTGTTCATTGCGGGCAGCTATACTCCGTTTATGCTCGTTGCACTGCGAGGGACTTTGGGCTGGACGCTGTTTGGAGTGGTTTGGGGAATCGCTTTGGTCGGTGTGCTGTTCAAGGCGTTCTTCACCAAACGCTTTCTGTTCATGTCTACCG
The DNA here is from genome assembly GCF_000520755.1 of Paenibacillus sp. 1-18. NCBI lineage: Bacteria > Bacillati > Bacillota > Bacilli > Caryophanales > Paenibacillaceae > Paenibacillus > Paenibacillus sp. 1-18. The sequence continues at coordinate 6,732 of NZ_ASSB01000173.1, read as the reverse complement.
TGTTTTACATTGTAATGGGCTGGCTTATTATCATTGCCTGGAATCCTCTGGTAGCGGTAGTTCCCGCGGCAGGGATGACGTTATTGTTCGTAGGTGGTCTTCTGTACACGCTGGGCACGATTTTCTATGTGTGGCGTGCATTTCCGTATCATCATGCAATCTGGCATCTGTTTGTTTTGGCAGGCAGCACACTTCATTTTCTAGCTGTTCTGCTGTATCTTACTCCAGTCAGGGTTTAAGAAATAGAGGAAAAAAGTCGATCCATAATTCTGTTTAAGAGTTGTGGAACGGCTTTTTTTTATATGACAAGGGATAACGCTTGACATCTTCTTTTCTTTTATGTATCATAAGGAACGTTGAAAAGAACTGTAAAGTGTTTTTCCTTGACGATGGAGGTAATGGAGGTAACGGTGATGAGTCAGGAGAATCGGCTGGAAAAAACAAACCGAATTAACCGACTGTTTGACTTCTATGAACCTCTCCTTACGGAGAAGCAACAGATGTTTTTGAAATATTACTTCCATGATGATTTTTCTCTGGGAGAAATTGCTTCGGAATTTGAAATTAGCCGTCAGGCAGTGTATGAGCATATTAAACGTGCCGAACAGGTACTTGAAATGTATGAGGAAAAGCTTGGATTGCTGAGTAAGCATGAACGCAGAAGCCAAGATCTGAAAGAACTAAACACGGCATTGCATGAGGCATTCGGTAAGATGGGCGAGGTCCATGAAGGCACTCTGCAGCATGTTCTTCAAATTATAAATCGCCTGCAGGAATTGTAGGGTATATAAATGAGTAGATAAACAACCCTGGTAGACAAGGAGGTGCGAAAGTATGGCATTTGAAGGATTATCGACACGCTTGCAAAATGTATTCAGTAAACTGCGCGGCAAGGGGAAAGTGTCTGAGGATGATGTAGCTCAGGCGATGCGTGAAGTGCGATTGGCTTTGCTTGAGGCGGACGTTAACTTCAAGGTTGTAAAGGACTTTATTGCCAAGGTGAAAGAGAAGTCCATTGGTAAGGAAGTAATGGACAGCTTTACGCCAGGCATGGTCATTATTGACATCGTGAACAAGGAACTGACCGAGTTGATGGGTGGTAGCCAGGCCAAGCTTGCCAAAGCAAACAAATCGCCTACAGTCATTATGATGGTGGGTCTCCAGGGTGCAGGTAAAACGACGACGTCCGGTAAACTGGCGAAGCTGCTGCAAAAGCAAAATCATCGTCCGTTGCTTGTAGCTGGTGATATTTATAGACCGGCCGCGATCAAGCAGCTCCAAATTTTGGGTGAGCAGATCAATGCCCCTGTATTTACTCTCGGAGATCAGACAAGCCCCGTCGAAATTGCAAAGCAGGGTTTGCAGCATGCTAAGGATAACGGTAACGATTACGTTATTATAGATACTGCTGGTCGTCTTCATGTTGATGAAGAGCTCATGGAAGAGCTGCGCCTGATTCATGCTAACGTCAAGCCAGACGAAGTTCTGCTCGTGGTAGACAGCATGACGGGGCAGGACGCGGTTAACGTTGCAGAGCACTTTAACAGCAGTCTGGAGCTAACAGGGGTTGTACTGACGAAGTTGGATGGTGACACCCGTGGTGGTGCGGCCTTGTCAGTTAAGGCTGTGACTGGCTGCCCGATCAAGTTTGCTACATTGGGTGAAAAGCTGGATGCGATGGAGCCTTTTCATCCGGAACGGATGGCTTCACGGATTTTGGGTATGGGCGATATGTTGTCCCTGATTGAAAAAGCGCAATCCAATATCGACGCTGACAAGGCGAAGGAAATGGAACGGAAAATGCGCAATGCCGAGTTTACTTTTGAAGATTTTCTGGAGCAGATGGATCAGGTTAAAAAGCTAGGCCCGATTGACCAGATTCTTGATATGATTCCCGGCATGGGCAATATGAAGCAAATGAAAGATGTCAAAGTGGATGACAAACAGATGGGCCGTATTGAGGCTATCGTGCATTCAATGACTACACAAGAAAAGCAAAATCCGGACATGATCAATCATAGTCGGCGCAAACGGATTTCTGTAGGCAGTGGAACATCGCTGGCTGAGGTAAATCGTCTGATCAAACAATTTGACGAAATGCGCCGCATGATGAAGCAGTTCTCAGATATGATGGGGCCTAAAGGTGGCAAAAACAAGGCTCTTAAGCAGTTGAAGGGTATGGGTAAAGGCTTGAAGTTTCCATTTCGTTAAGGCTCTGCGCCGTTGGCATTATGGATAACAATATACAGTCTACTTTTTGAAGGAGGTGAATTTTCGTGGCAGTTCGTATTCGTCTGAAACGTATGGGTGCACATAAAGCTCCTTTCTATCGCGTCGTGGTATCTGATTCCCGTTCCCCGCGTGACGGTCGTTTTATCGAAGAAATCGGTTATTACAACCCTATTACAGTACCAGCGGTTGTAAAAATTGATGAAGATAAAGCGCTGAAATGGTTGCAAGATGGTGCACAAGCATCCGACACAGTCCGCAACTTGCTTAGCAAAGCGGGCGTGATGAAAAAGTTTCATGAGCTTAAACAACAGAAATAAGGTGCTGATTCGGAGGGTCAATTATGGAAGAATTAGTGATAATCATTGCTAAGGCTTTAGTCGATCATCCGGAAGATGTAACCGTGAAGACCTTGGAGAAGGATCGGCTTGTTGTATATGAGCTTAGTGTACATCCTGAGGATGTAGGCAAAATCATTGGCAAGCAAGGTCGCATCGCCAAGGCGCTTCGCACTGTGGTTGCATCAGCAGCCGTTAAGATGGATAAACGGGTTACCGTAGACATCATATCTTAAAGATATACGAAAGTGGGTTAGGATGTATGTCCTAACCCTTTTTCGTACATGATGAAGATGATATGGAGCGGACCGATTACATGCAGGAGGAACATGATGCAGCAATTGTTTAATGTCGGGAAAATTGTGAATACCCATGGAATTCGCGGCGAGCTTAAAATATTAGCGACAACTGACTTTCTAGAGGATCGTTTTGCCAAAGGTAGCGAGCTATTGATTGTTCCGGCGGATGGTAAAGCACCGATTCCCGTAACTGTCGAGACAGCGCGTTTTCAAAAAAATATAGTCATCGTCAAATTTAAGGAATATCACAATATCAATGATGTTGAAAAATATAAAGGTACTTTGTTGAAAGTATCTGCTGAACGTCTAGGTGAGCTGGAAGAAAATGAATTCTATTTTCATGAAGTTATCGGCCTGGAAGTCATTACAGAAGACGGAGAAAAGCTTGGTGTGGTCAAAGAAATTTTGACCCCGGGAGCCAATGATGTATGGGTAGTCAAAATGCCTAGTGGTAAGGAACTGTTACTGCCGTATATAGAGAGTGTTATTTTGAATGTAAACGTGCGCGAAAAACAGGCTACGGTACGGTTGATGGAAGGACTGCTGTAAATGCGGGTAGATGTGCTGACCCTGTTTCCTGAAATGTTTGATGGTGTATTTAGTGCAAGTATTTTGGGGAAAGCAAGGGATAAGGGAATAGTTTCACTGCAAGCGATTAATTTTCGCCAGTATGCCGGAAACAAGCATGGACAGGTAGATGATACGCCTTATGGCGGTGGGGGAGGCATGGTATTGAAGCCTGACCCTATTTTTGCCGCGGTGGAAGCGCTGTTGGATGAATCAGAGCGTTCCATATTAGAGGGTGCCGATGAAGTCGTCCATAATGAAAAAAACGATGCGAACGCTGATTTGAAAGCTCCGCGTATCATTTTGATGTGTCCACAAGGAGAGACCTTTACGCAAAAGAAAGCGGAGGAACTGGCCAAAGAGGACCATCTTATTTTTATATGTGGACATTATGAGGGGTATGATGAGCGGATTCGCGAACATCTGGTGACTGATGAGCTTTCTGTCGGCGATTATGTACTGACTGGTGGAGAACTGCCGGCGATGGTCGTTATTGATAGTGTGACACGGCTGCTACCGGGAGTGCTGGGCAATGAAACAAGTGCAATTACAGACTCATTTAGCACGGGACTGTTAGAGTACCCGCATTATACCCGGCCTGCAGAGTTTAGGGGCTGGAAAGTACCTGATGTGCTGCTGTCTGGACATCACGTTAATATTGATGCCTGGAGACGACAGGAGGCATTGCGCCGTACGGTCGAACGCCGACCTGACCTACTGGAGAAGGCTGAACTGACAGGCAAGGAGCGCGAGTGGATTGAGGAGCAGTGCAAACCGGACTGTTCTGGGAACAAGCGTTAAAGCGCTTTAGCCATCAGTGGATTTGAAAGTAGGTAGTGACCTGTTCTATAATGAAGTCAATTAAATAAAATGTTTGGTCAAATCCCTTTTTGTTGTTGCAATGCGGTAACCTCCATGATACAATAAATCTGTTGTGTGTAATACGGTGGTCCTCTGTGGATGATGAAGGAAACGGATGTGTTTCCAGAAGAAGCATGAACACCTGTACGGAAGGAGGGAGTCATAGATGAATATCGTCCAAGCGATCACTGAAGAACAACTTCGTAAAGATATGCCTAATTTTCGTCCTGGTGACACTTTGAAAGTGCACGTGAAAGTTATTGAGGGAACTCGTGAGCGTATCCAGTTGTTTGAAGGTGTAGTAATTAAACGCCGTGGTGGTGGAATCAGTGAGACTTTTACAGTTCGTAAAATTTCTTACGGTGTAGGTGTGGAAAGAACTTTCCCGCTTCATTCCCCAAAAATCGATAAAATCGAAGTGGCTCGCCGTGGTAAAGTGCGTCGTGCGAAGCTTTATTATCTTCGTGAACTGCGCGGTAAAGCAGCGAGAATTAAAGAAATTCGTCGTTAATACAACGAATAACGAAAGGGGCTTGGTTACAAGCTCCTTTCGTTTTTTCTACGTACATAGGGAACTGTGGATTATTGACCGTAAAGAGAGGACAGTGAGCTATGGAGCAGGAAGTAGGACAAGGAACTGTACAGCAGCCAACCGATCAGGATGGTACGCCCAAACGTAAACCAAAAAATGAGATTTTTGAGTGGCTCAAGGCCATTATTATTGCGTTAGTGCTTGTCTTTTTAATCCGTTGGCTTCTCTTTAAGCCGTTTATTGTGGATGGACCGTCGATGCAGCCTAACTTTCATACCGGAGAACGCGTCATTGTAAATGAGATTTTGTATGATTTCCGTGCCCCTAAGCCGGGTGAAGTGATTGTGTTCCATGTTCCGGAAGAAGGAAAAGACTTCATTAAGCGCGTCATTGCCGTTGCGGGTGATACGGTCAAGGTAGAAGGTGACACGATTACAGTGAATGGTAAGCCAATTCAGGAACCTTATCTCAAGGCTCCTTTGGCAGAAGCGCATCAAAATGGTGAGCTTTACAACAAGTTCACCAATTTTCCAAATGAGAAGTTTAAGAATGGAAAAGTTCCAGAAGGGCATATTTTTGTTATGGGCGATAACCGTTCCAATAGCACAGACAGTCGGATGATTGGATATATTGATTTGAAGGAAGTCGTGGGCCGGGCTGATGTTATTTTCTGGCCAGCGAAGGATATGCAGTGGATTAACCACTAAACTAACTAATATGCAGCACAGCTGCCGTAATTCCAGCTAACGCCTAAAAGGTTATTGCTGGAGTTGCGATCAATGAGGTGATGACGGTGACGATTCAATGGTTTCCTGGCCATATGACCAGAGCGCGCCGCCAAATTGAAGCAAAATTAAAGCTGATTGATTTGGTAATTGAGTTGATTGATGCTCGATTGCCGCTTTCCAGCCGAAATCCAATGATTGATGATATTTTGCAAGGGAAGCCGCGAATGATTATTTTGAATAAGGCAGATTTGGCAGACCCGGTAGTATCGCAGCAGTGGATTGCCTACTTTAAGGAGCAGGGGCACATAGCCTTTCAGGTGGATGCTACAACAGGGACAGGGATGAAGGAAATCCCGGTTCAGGCCAAGCTGTTGCTTAAGGAAAAAATAGATCGGCAGATTTCCAAAGGAATGAATCCGCGTCCTATGCGTGCTTTGATTGTCGGTATTCCGAATGTCGGCAAATCGACACTAATCAATCGAATGGCAGGACGTAATATTGCAGCTACGGGTGATCGCCCGGGGGTAACGAAGGCACAGCAGTGGATCAAGACCGGAGAAATTGAGTTGCTGGATACACCGGGTATTTTGTGGCCTAAATTTGAGGATCAGAATGTCGGCTATCGTCTGGCAGTTACAGGAGCGATCAAGGAAGAAATTCTCAACGTAGAGGATATTGCCTTTTTCGCCACAAAATATCTTGTTCAATATTATTGGGATGCCATGGCAGAGCGTTTTGAACTTACCGAACCTCCTGAAGATACAGAAAATCCTGATGATGTTGTCAGTGTTATGGAAGCCATCGGACGTAAACGTGGCTGTATTGTTAGTGGCGGACGTGTAGATCTCGAAAAGGCGTCAAAAATTATTTTACGTGAGCTGCGTGGAGGGAAGCTGGGACGTTTCAGTTTGGAAGCTCCTTACTGATTATGGTCGGTGTGCCCGAAACAGAACATAGCAAATTGCGGCAAGGAAGAACCTTCCCCATCTCTCCGGAGAGGAGGAAGGTTTTTTTGGTATGTGGCATAAATGAAGCGTTAAACTACATATAGATGGGCAGGTATTGAATGTGGAAGACAAAGAGGTAGTGGTGAAGGATATGCTGCACTATGAAAAAAAGTGCTGGGAGCAGTCCTGCGAGCGAATCGCTGGTATTGACGAGGTAGGTCGAGGATGTTT
>NZ_ASSB01000172.1:0-488 GCF_000520755.1 Paenibacillus sp. 1-18 | reverse complement strand
TTCCAATGGACAGAAAGCTCGATATGTCGTCTCTAGGGATGGAGCAATATATCCAATCTAATCAGCAAGCAAAAAGTTGGTTTGATAGCACGGTGGACAAACGATCCGCTAAATCGCTGGAAACATGGAAAGCCAACCATTTGGAAAGTGCAGTAGATGTTGAGATCAAGAAGCGATTCCCGGCTAAGGATGAGAAAGAAATCGAGGTCGAGAAGCTACGTGCCGAAGTGGAAAATATGAAGCTAGAGAAGCAGCGTGAACGGTTAACCAGTCAAGCGATCAAAATTGCATCCGAAAAGAAACTTCCACTCCCGTTAGTGGATTTTTTTATTGGTGCTGATGAAGAAGCGACGACAGTTTCGTCCAATAGTACGCCTAAATCAATCAGTAAATCATAGGCTGTATCTTTCGTGGGAATTATAGGCGTTGTATCATTGCCAATCGTGTTCTCTGCTTTAACCTCCGTATAAAATCCAGCAAGATACTGA
>NZ_ASSB01000171.1:0-13053 GCF_000520755.1 Paenibacillus sp. 1-18 | reverse complement strand
CCCCCAGCCACAGGCTACGGTGTTGCTGCTCAAGCAGCTTCATTACGATGAGCTGAACCGGCAGGTGCTGTATTCACTGGATTATGTCCGCAATGACATTTTCCGCTTCTGGGTACGCCGTACTCGCTGATCCACTGCCAGATCACATCTACTATTCAATTGTGCTAGTTTTACATATTCCAAGGGTTAAAAATCGTCATATCTCGTCAATACTGATTGATATGCACTTCATGATGATGTACACATGGCAAGCTGCGTATGAAGGAGGTAACGGGATATGAGATGGCTTGGATGGCTGCTCAAAAAAGGAATAACGGTGGTGCTGGTCAGCGCTTTGACGCTGGCTGTGACAGGTGTGGTTGTGAATGCCTATGTTCAATCGCTGCTGCGGCAATTCAACATTCAGCTCGATCATCAGCCGATATGGGGATTGGGCTGGCTGAATGGGAGCACAGGCGCAGATAAAAGCGCGGATACAGGAAAAAGTACAGATACAGGGAAAAGCAAGGCAACAGGCGGGAACTCGGATCGTGTAACCCCACCAGATAATGCTCTGCCCGTCATGGGCCAGGGATTGGACGAAGGTGCAGGCGGTACGGGTGCGGCTACACCCGAGACAGGTCAGTCGACCAGTATTGAAGGCCATGACTTGGTGATTACGCCCGATCATTTAACGGAGAAGAAGAACAATTTGCCTGCGGCGCAGAAGCAGGAGATTTTTGCGATTTTGATGAATAAGCTGCCGCCAGAAGAAATGCAGAAAATATCAGCTGCGATGGAAGGCGGTCTGACCGAACAGGAGCTTCAGGATATTCAGCAGGTGCTTGCGAAGTATCTAACGAAAGAAGAGTACAACAAGCTGATGAGTATGCTTAAATAATAACTGATTTTATGAGCAAAGCTATTGTTCAAAATAGGACGATGGAATCCGCGCCGGGCGCGGATTTTTTGCGTGTCAGGAAAGATTTGGGGTACAGTTGAATTCTTTGTAAAGGCTATGTTAAAGTAAACTGTGTTGTGAAAAGGTTAAATTTTTGAAACCTTTTACATAACTATGCAATGATAAATAGCGACTATTATCATAGATCATCATGCAAAATGGCTATTTTTATAGTGTAAAAGGACAATAACGAACGCATTTAATAGAGATAGGATATGCTGAAAAGGAGAGGACCATGCAGGTTTCTAAGGGGAAGTATTCACCAGACCACAAGAATGAGAATTCAAGCGTTGAAGGTAATTCTACTGGCAAAGCGGGAACAATAGCTACATGGTGGAACGGACGGAAAAAGTGGTTGAGCTGGACGGCAGGCGGTGTAGTGATTGCAGGCAGTCTTATTTTTGCTGGCAATCAATATGTCGGGGCCAACACGGTGCCTTATTATAAAGTGTATGTAAAGGGCGTCGAAGTGGGGAATATCCTGAATGAGCAACAGCTCAAGCAGCTGTATGCTGCAAAGAGCAAGCAGTATAAGGCCAAGTATCCGGGCGTGGATATGGTGCTTAATACGAGTGCGGTAACAACAACCACTGAAAAGGCGTATAAAGCGAATATTGATAGCTCAGCCACGCTGAAGAAGCTGGACGGTATGCTGACAGCGTATGCCAAAGGGGTTGAAGTGAAGGTCAACGGAAAGACGATTGGCATTGTGAAGGATAAAGCGACTGCACAGGCGGCGTTAAAGCAAGTACAGAAGAAATACACACCTGCGGGTGAGGGTAAGGCTACAGGTATTAAGGGATTGGTTCGCAAGACGTCGGTGGGCAGCAGTCATGCTAGTGCCAGTACCAAAACGCCTAAAGCGTGGCTGGAGTCTGCGAATATCCGTGAGAAAATTGCATATGAGCCTGTGAAGGCAGACCCTAACAAGGTGCTGACGGAGGCAGAAGCGGTGAAGGTGCTGACCGAGGGACGCGAGGAGCCTGTAACGTATACGGTGCAGGAGGGCGATTCGTTGTCGTCCATTGCTGCGAAATTCAATATGACTGCTTGGGAAATTAAGCAGAACAATCCGGGTCTGCGCGAGCTGTATCTGCAAATCGGGGACGAGCTCAAGCTCACTGCACCCAAGGCCCCAGTCACGGTACGGACGGTAGAGAAGGTTGTCGAGCAGATTGCCATCGAGCCTGAGGTTGAGATTCGCCAGAGCGATGAATTGAAGGCCGGGGTTACCAAAGTCGTCAGACCGGGACAAGCAGGTCTTAAAGAGATGGACTATCGTTTGACCAAGGAGAAAGGTGAGGTCGTGCAAGAGGAATGGCTTGGTCAAAAAGTGTTGCAGCCGTCTGTTACCGAGGTGGTTCTAAGAGGAACGAAGATCGAGGGAGAAGGCTCGGGTCAATTTGCCTGGCCGACGGCGGGTGCAATCATGACGAGCAGCTTCGGAGGACGCTGGGGACGTATGCATGAAGGCGTTGATTTGGTCGGCAATCATACGATTCAAGCCTCGGATGATGGTGTGGTCACATTTGCAGGCCAACAGAATGGATACGGTAATGTCATTATCATTGACCATCGCAACGGCTACCAAACGGTATACGGGCATTTGAGCAGTATTGGTGTTCGTGTGGGACAGGTCGTACAGCAGGGTGAAGCGATTGGCATCATGGGAAGCACCGGACGTTCAACAGGCACACATGTTCACTTTGAGATTCGCAAAAATAATACCGCACAAAATCCAATGACGTATTTAAGATAGATGAATTGTTGATAACGATGGGTTATTGAGGATTCATGAAGATTAAGGGGAAAGGCCATGTTTTTCTGCAGGACTAAGGTCAGGTGCAGGCATGGTTTTTTTCTGCATAAAGAAAAGGATGCGAAGAAGTAATGGAATGGCGTGCGGGTATGATAGAATAGAATCAGCATCTTATGGAACTAACAAACGAAGTTCAATATATAAATTACGATCGGTGAGAAGAGGTGAACGCTGTATGCAGGGGACGATTCTGGTCGTGGATGATGAACAGCCTATCGCTGATATTTTGAAATTTAATTTGGAAAAAGAGGGCTACCAGGTGATTTGCGCGTTCGATGGAATCAGCGCGGTGGATATTGCGGTCAAGCAGCAGCCTGATCTGATTCTGCTGGACCTGATGCTGCCGGGCATGGACGGTATGGACGTATGCCGCGAGGTGCGCGGCCATCAGCTCCAGACGCCGATTATTATGCTGACCGCCAAAGATGGCGAAATCGACAAGGTGCTTGGGCTGGAGCTGGGCGCCGACGATTATGTGACGAAGCCGTTCAGTACACGGGAATTACTGGCACGCGTCAAGGCACAGATGCGCAGACAACAGCGCGGTGCGACAAGCACGCCGGAAGGTCGTTCACAGGAGGATAAGCAGGGGTTGCGCGTGGGAGACCTCTTCTTTGATACAGATATGTATACAGCTTACAAAAACGGGACGGCGCTTGATCTGACGCACCGAGAGTATGAGCTTTTGCACTACATGGCGAAAAATGCCGGAAAAGTCATGACCCGCGAGCATTTGTTGCAGGCGGTGTGGGGGTTCGAATACTACGGCGATGTACGAACGGTCGATGTGACGATTCGCAGACTGCGTGAGAAAATCGAGGAGAATCCGAGTAAACCGGAGACTATCCTGACACGCCGTGGACTCGGATATATTGTTAGCGGGAGCAAAGGTGGCCTGCGGGCATGAGATGGCTGTCTTTCTTTCGCACCATTCATGCCAAGCTGATTATTATTTATGTGCTGCTTATTTTGGTGGCGATGCAGCTGATCGGGGTCTATTTTGTCAGCTCCATGAAGAACTCACTGACGAGTAATTTTACACAGGATTTGCAGGCACGGGCGGAAATGCTGTCCGTGCTGGCAGAGCAGGATCTGAACGGCAGTGACGGTAAAATGGAAGAAGACAGTGTGGAAAGTCTGCGCGCACGGGTGAACAATCTGTTCGATTTCAGCGGTGCGGAAATTCAGGTGCTGGATGCCAGTGGCAAGGTATTGATTACCTCTCAAGGCTCACACGCCGATTATGTCGGACGTAAAAATACACAGACCGTTGTCAGCCGCGCACTCCAAGGGATTCGCGATAACGAAGAATACATGGTGGACGAGGATAACGTCCGTAAAAAGGTCGTCGCCAAGCCTGTCATCAGCCAGGGTAAAATCGTTGGCGCGGTGTACATCGCCGCTTCGATGACCGAGCTGTACGATACGATGAAGCGCATTAACAATGTGTTTCTATCCGGTATGCTGATTGCGCTGGCGTTGACGGCTGTGCTGGGCGTGGTGCTGGCGCATACCATTACACACCCGATCAAGGTGATGACTCGCCATGCGACAGAGGTCGCAGAGGGCAAGTTTGACCAGCAGATGCCAGTGTTTGGTGAGGATGAGATCGGCAGACTCAGCGTGGCCTTTAACTATATGACAGGCCGCTTACGCGAGGCGCTGTCCCAAAATGAGGAGGAGAAGGAGAAGCTCTCCTCCATCTTGACCAATATGAGCGACGGTGTCGTCGCTACAGATGACCATGGCCGGGTCATTCTAGTGAACCGTCGGGCCAGCGCTATGCTGGGCGTGAACGAGAACGAAATGACCGGCAGGCATATCGCGGTGCTGCTGGGGATCGACCCGGAGGAAACCGAGGCCTTGTATAGCGGCTCTACGGCCTCCACGCTGCTGCAACTGGAGCCAGCAGGTCAGGATGATCCGATCGTGATCCGCGTGACATTCACGCCGATTCATCGACGGGAATTTGGCATTACGGGAACGATTGCCGTGCTACAGGACGTGACGGAGCAGGAGGAAATGGAGACGACACGGCGGGAATTCGTAGCGAATGTATCCCATGAGCTGCGTACCCCGCTGACGACGATCCGTAGCTATGCGGAAGCACTGGATGACGGTGCAATGAGTGAGCCGCAGCTTGCGGAGCGCTTCGTGGGCGTAATTCGCAACGAGACGGAGCGTATGATCCGGCTGGTTACGGATTTGCTGCATCTGTCGCGGCTTGATTCCAATGAGGCGCCTTTGCGGATGCAGCCCGCGGATGTGATGGAGATGCTGGACGAAGTGGCAGATCGTTTTTCTTTTCAAATGAAGCAAAAGCACATTCGCTCAGGAATGTTCGTAGAACAGGGGATTGGCAAGGTCGTGATCGACCGGGATCAAATTGAGCAGGTATTGGACAATCTGATGTCTAATGCGTTGAAATATACGCCGGAGGGCGGAAGTATTCGGATTGAAGCACGCCGCAACAGTGAGGGGATGCTGTCGATTTCGGTACAGGATACCGGAATTGGGATTCCGAAAAAGGATCTGGACCGTATCTTTGAACGGTTCTATCGTGTAGACAAGGCGAGATCGCGCAATATGGGCGGTACGGGATTAGGGCTGTCGATTGCCCGGGAAATTGTAAAGGCCCATGGAGGCCAGATTTTCCTCGAGTCGGAATATGGTCAAGGGACCTGCACGACCTTTACGCTCCCGATGTCGGGTGAAGGGAGGGAAGCACAGTGAAGGAACGTTTGAAGTCAGGGGTGCTTGCTTTTCTGGTAGCTTCCAGTCTGATACAGACTTACTTTTTGATCTACCGCCTTCCGGGCAGTGATTCTGTACTCACTTCAGAAACAAACTATGTGAAGACCGAAAGCATGGGGCAGGAGAAAAAGATTGAAAACCTCGTGTTTCCCGATAAAATGCTAATTCACCAAGGGAACAAAAAACATACTGTTTTTTATCCGGGTGTTGCTTTTTACGACTTGATTTATACGCGGCTGGAAAGCCGGAGCTTTAACAATTTCCAGCGTCGGAGTATCCATTCGGCAGACTGGGCGCGAATCCGCAGTGAGAATGAGGGCATTGAATTGTCTTTTTCAGGCGGCGTCCCCGTGTCATTACTGGAGAGGGTCATGCGTCTGACGCCGGATTCGGTGTTTCAGGGAGAGACGATTAACCGCATCTGGATCTATATCGACGAAAAGAATGCCAAGCCGCATGCTCTCTTTTTCAGTGCGAGAGGCGATGTAGTGTATGAAGCGAACCAGTTCGATATGACGGTGGAGGATGTAAGGCAGCATGTGAATTTTGGCAAAAATGCCCCGTTGTACGAGCTGGTGGATAATCAGTACTACATTCCCGTAGAGGATCTGGAGACAGTACAGCCCGTAGTGTATGCCGGGTTGTTTACGACAGAGCAGATGCAGCGAAATTTGTTTTTTGATCCGGGGATTACACGCAATATTCAGGAGAAGGACGGCTCCCAAATTTATACCGATAGCAAGCGGAGTCTGCAAATCAAGCAGGATCAGCGATGGATGAGCTATACCGATCCCAGCGCTCCAGGGGCGAGCGGAAGCAGCCCGATTAGGGATGTGTTGGCCGCCGTTGATTTTGTAAATCAACATGGCGGCTGGGATGCTTCCTATCAACTGAAAATGAGAGGCAGCGATGAAAATCGTACAAGTGTGCTGTTTCAGCAGTATTACGGGGCTTATCCCGTGCTGGATACACCATCATTCCGCTTTGGTACGATTTCGCTGCAAATCCAGCAGGAAACGGCCTCTGTCTATGATCGCTCGCTGTTGTATCTCAAGGGTGGGGAGCAGTCCTCGAAGAAGGTCATGCTTCCAGGCGGCGAGGTCTTGAAGAAGCAATTGAAGACAGTAGGCAAAGGAAAAACCATTAGAGATCTAACTCCTGTATATCAGCCGGAGCTAACCAATGATGGGTTGGAGCTTGTCCCCGAGTGGCGTGTTACGCTGGGCGATGGCTCTATCGCAGAGATTCTTGCTGTTCCGGTAACGACAGCATTGAATCCACTACAAGCGCAGCCATCTCAGGAGACAAAGCGGTGACAGGAAGGGGGAACGGGAATGGATTGGAGTCGCGCCAAAAACGTACTGATCTGTACATTTTTGCTGCTCAATGTGGTTCTGGGGCGCCAGTTGTGGAATGATGCACAGGAAACGGCAGGGCCGAATTTGGATTTTACTTCATTGGATGAAAATACGCAGCGTTTAATGGAAGAAAAGAGCATTCAGGTGCTGGCTCCGATTCCAGGAGATACCCCGCAGCTGCCCAAGCTTTCCTACACGTATGTTCATAGTGGGGAAAAGGGTGATCGCGTGCAGTTGGTTAAGCCGGTGGACAGCAAGCTTGTATTCACCCATGATGCGCTGGCTGAGGCATTGGAGCCGCAAATCAAGGATATCGACAATTACCAGTATGATCCACTGGATGTTCAGGAGGAGCCGGTATCTGGACAAGCGGACGCTTTTGTGCTGCATCCATTGGTACAGGACAAATGGCCGCTGTTTAATGTGAAGCTGGCTCTGTTTTACAGCAACCAGAAGATTACAGGATATCGTAAAATCCAGGTGATTCTCCAGCCCTCGGACGAGGCGAAGAAGATGCTGCCTGCATCCAAGGCGCTGGCACGCTTGATCGACAGCTATTTGCCGCGTGACACGATTGTGAAGGATATTCGGCTCGGTTACTACGGACAGACCTTTAACTCAGATAGCCAGGTGGCCGCCCCCGTGTGGCGGTTTATGCTGGATAATGGGAAAGGCGTCTATTATGTGCAGATGAACGGAGATGTCATTAGTCCAAAGACAGAACATACAGAAGGGTCTTGAACAGATATGGGGATTTCATTTACCGTGCTGTCGAGCGGTTCGACCGGCAACGCTACCGTTGTTCGGAACGAAGACACGACATTACTCATCGACGCAGGTCTCAGCGCGAAGCGTATTGATGAATTGCTGAAAGAGCGCGATCTGAGCGGAGAAGAGTTGGATGGTATTTTGGTCACGCATGAGCATTCCGATCATGTTAAAGGACTAGGCGCCATGGCGCGTAAATATAATTTACCTGTGTATGCCAATGAGAAGACGTGGTTTGCCATCAGCAATGCTGTCGGGCAAATTCCGGACGATAATCGCAGAATATTAGAGACAGGCGCGACGCGTGAATTTGAATCATTGCGCGTGGAGTCTTTTGGCATATCTCATGATGCAGCTGAGCCCGTAGGGTACAGCTTTTACGATGGGGCAGAGAAGCTTAGTGTAGCGACCGACCTCGGCTATGTCAGCGATAAGGTGAAGCAGGCGATATCAGACGCTGACGTATTAGTGCTGGAGGCTAATCATGATGTGGAGATGCTCCGTATGGGGCGTTATCCGTGGAACATCAAGCGCCGTATTCTCAGCGATATCGGTCACTTGTCCAATGAGATGGCGGGTGCGATTCTTAGCGAGCTGCTGACAGGGCGGACAAAGCGAACGTATTTGGCGCATTTGAGCCGCGATCACAATATGATGGAGCTTGCGAAGCTGACCGTACGCGGAGCGATGGAAGACCGCGGCTGCTTTTACAAGGACAGTGAGTTCCGATTGTGTGATACGTATTATGATCGTCCTACACCTTGGGATAAGGTAAGTGAGTCATAAAGCTGTCCAGCTCGGCAGCTTTGCGTTCTACCTCTTCACGGGTCACAACGCCTTTATCCACCAGTAGTTCAATCAATGTACTTAGCGCCAGTGTGTTGCGGTAATGCTCGTCTTTTAAATCCGCAAGCTTGGCAGCCATACGAACTTCATCCATAGCTGAACGATGTGAATTCATCATATATTCCTCCTGAAAAATATTTTGAAAATGGCGTGTCATAAGCTTGGTTCTGCCTGTGGTTTTACTGGGTGCTGTGATACAATAAAGCTAACAACAGATAGCTTTCTGAAGGAAGGCTCTCATCCAAAAGTATAGGCTGCTTTAAGCGGACGGGAACAGGCCAGAACGTCTCTATGAGACGATCATTTTGTAATAGAATAGAAGACTTGTTACTATTGTAGTCCATTGGTTTGGAAATCATTCCTCCTTTTTCCTCTATTCGGAGTCAGATTCGGCGTGTATGCTAATTTATGTGATCCGGTTGCTTAGGTAGACGCCGTTTGTGGTGATAGATAAGTAGGCCGGAACGATAGGTTGCTGGATTCCGATGATGGGGGATATTCAACCCACTTGAGATGTTCAACGGAGCAGGTTCTCTGTAGCATAGGTTGGCGCAAGCCCGAATAGCCCTAATTTTTTAGTGAGTGTCGGTGCATGACAACGAAGGGGAGAGGATTAGTATGGGCTTGTTCGAAGACGATTTTTATTCAACAAAGGTATCTACACGTGCGGCGAAAAAAACGGCATTCAAGGCACGCCGTGGAGGAAGGGGGCGTTGGCCGTATCGGAAACGCGGAGTAAGTCCGATGCAGGCTGCTGTCATTAGCGGGGCAGTCAGTGCAGTGGTTGCTGTGCTGCTGTTCAGCTTTATTACAGGCTTGCCCTCCGCTACAGCGGTAACCGGAGCAAGCCATTATTCCTTGCGGCAAGCAGCGGGTGATCCGTATGACCGGATTGTGCAGGCGGCAGCCAAGGTGCGCCCGGCTGTTGTCAGCATCGTGAACCTGAAAGGGGGAGATGGCAGCAGCACGGAGCAATCGGCGCTTGGATCGGGTGTTATTTTCCGGGTGAGCTCCGGCAAAGCCTTCATTATGACGAACAACCATGTCATCGAAGGCTCAGACGATCTGGATATTGTAACAGTGGATGGTGTTAGAAAAGAGGCAAAGCTGATTGGAAAGGATCGCATTAGCGATATTGCCGTCCTGGCGGTTGATGATAAAGGTATTAACACGGTAGCCGATATCGGCGACTCCAGCAAACTTCGTCTAGGCGAGACCGTAATTGCTATTGGCAATCCGCTCGGCTTGGGGGATACGCTTACCTCTGGCATTGTGAGCTATACAAATCGGATCATTCCCATTTCCATTAATCAGGATGGGGTATACGACTGGGAGCAGCATGTCATCCAGACCGATGCGGCGATTAATGAGGGGAATAGCGGCGGTGCGCTGGTCGATCTGGACGGACGTGTGATTGGCATCAATACGATGAAAATCGCCGATACCGGCGTTGAAGGACTGGGGTTCGCCATTCCCGCCAATGAGGTCATGAAAACGGTGAATGAGCTGGTTGAGGACGGCAAAATTACCCGCCCTTATCTGGGAGTCTACACGGTCGATCTCAATAATGAGTACGCACCACTGGACGAAACACAGCGCAAGGAACTCAAGCTGCCCGATAGCGTGAAGGACGGGGCAGTGATTCTGGAAGCCCACGGTCCTGCCAAAGAGGCAGGCTTGAAGCTGAACGATGTCATCACCGCCTTTGATGGTGAGCCGATCAACTCTACACTTGATCTGCGCCGCTATTTATATGATACCAAGAAGATTGGCGACGAGCTGGAAGTTACCTTTTACCGGGCAGGCAAGGAAGAAACGGTAACGTTAAAATTAACGGATAAGCCGGAAGGCTAGGGTCTAACTTATAGGCATAACTATAAAAAAGGCGTTCCCCGACTCATTTTTCCGGGGACGCCTTTTCAGTTTGTCGGTCGGTTGCATTTTAGCTTAAGATGCCGTTCCCGTCACACGCGTTCCGCTTTTGGTGATCTTGTAGGTCACCACATCGCCGCTCCAGAAATGGAATTTCAGCGTGACTTCACCATCCTTCACGCTGTTAAAAAATTCAGGCAGCAGCTTGATGTCATTGCTATCATAGGCAGGCGCAAAGGTATTGCCAAACTCCTAATAGGGTGTCCAGTCCTGCGGACCGGCATTGCCCCCATTGGTATACACAGCTTCCATTGTAGCAAGCTGGCTACCCCGGAAGTCGGTTGGAATGGTAAAGGCATGGTTGTGCTTGCTCGTCAGATTCGGCAGCAGCGGCAAGTGATCCGAACGTAGATAACAATAGGGTGATGGCAAGCGTCAACGACAGCAATGAAACGGGTCTTCGTTTTAGCATAACAGGCAGGCCCCTTTACAAAGTTATTTTTGAAAGCGATTTCCATCGATATGATACCATACTATTCCATTATAGAATACCTATATAATTAATGGAAAAATCATGTCATAATTAGATGTTTTAATATTGTAAGCGTTGTTATTGAAAAAATGTAGGAATGAATGTAGAATCTATGGCCCTACGCGGAAGGTAAAGTAGTGCTGGAGCGATATCCTCATTTCCACGAAGACCTGAATGTCAGCAATTCCTTTATTTTTACTACCAAACGTCTGGGTTAAGTTAGCAGGCCCTTTCCTTTCCGCGTCAAGTGTGGTAGAACAAGAGAAGGCGGTAAAACAGACACCTACAACAGGAAGAGCTTCATACGGAAAGGGATGCAACTGGAATGTACGTGGTATGTAAAGAGCATGTGGAACTGGCAATTGATATGTTCGTTGATGAATACGAGGATGCACCGGATGTCGTCGATCTCAAAGAAACGAAATTTTCGGATTGGGACCCTCCGGTGAAGTGCAAGGAATGTGAGAACAAAGCAGAGTTTTTGGTCGTCTAAAAAACAAGCACGGGCGTTTCGGGCAGAAACGTCCTTTTTGTATATCAGAATTTATTGCAAAAATACCTCATACATAGAGCTATATTTATTCTCACCACGTACTGAGACAGGAGTGAACGATGGATGGACCCTTTGCTGCATTCGCTGTTTCGTCCGCTTCAGGTCAATGGAAGTGACTCTTCCTCATATTATATCGAAAAAAAGCCGTCTGCTGCGCTGAGAGCTTACGTAGCTTGCTATTGGGAGTCTGGTCCAGTTACTGGAGAAGCTTTTGAAAGGGATGTTACAGTATCAGGTAGAGACGCAGCTTCATTAAGCTGGCTGGAGAAAGAAGAGGCAGTGGATCGGGTATTACCTGACGGTTGTACGGATATTCTATTAGAATACGACCTGGTGAGTAAGCGTCAGGATATCTCGTACTGCGGGACGTTTACGCATCCGTTCGTGTCTACCAGACAAGCAGGGTCCGAGACACGTATTTTTGCGGTGCGATTTTTTCCGGGTGGTGCACACTATTTTCACGGCATGCCGACTCACTTGTTTACAGGCGGTAATTATCGCTTGGAAGATATATGGCCCGAGAATATCGAGATCATAAGTGAACGTATTTTTGAGGCACGAGACTTTAATGAACGGGTGCGCGTAATGGATGAGTATCTCATCCAGCTTCTACTGCGTCGTAGGACGAACGATTGTGACCTGATGAAAAATCTGCTGCATCGGATTTTTGTAAGCAGTGGGGGTATGAGTGTGAAGGAGCTTGCAGAGCGCGAAGCGATCAGTGAAAGACAGCTCAACCGCAAATTTGGACAATGGATCGGTATCAGCCCCAAAAAGTTCAGTGAGGTCGTCCGCTTCCAGAGCGTTCTGCACAGTATACAAAGCGGTGGCTCTCTGGATTGGATGGAGCTGGCATTGAAGCACAACTTTTTCGATCAAGCGCATCTGATCCGTGATTTTCGCAGGTTTTATGGCGATTCTCCGCTTACTGCGGCAAAGGATTTTCGGAGATTGTCCGATTTTTACAATACACGCCCTGAGGCTTCCGCTATACTCAAAGCATGAAGAAGAATGGCAAAGGAGAGATGAGAATATGAGTGGAACGCTGCAAGTTCGTGATCATCTGCTGAATGAGCTGGAGACCGGAGTACGGACGGGGGAGGCACTGATCCGTAAAATACGTCCAGAGGATTGGAGCTTTCGGCCGCAGGACAATTTCCGCTCGCTGCTGGAGTTAGTGCACCATTTTGTGCTCATTCTTGCTTCCGATCTGGCGATTATGCAGGAAAAGTCTGAGGCAGAAGTGGGAAGCATTGAAAACAGCCTGTCCGGGGTGGAAGATCCCGAGCGCTTGGCTGTGACTTTCAGAGAGAACTTCGAGGCCTACAAGGCTTACATTCTTTCGCTTAGTGAAGACGATTATCTGAATCGTTCGACAAAGGCCTTTTATATGGAGCATGGGCATCTACAGGTTCAATGGCAGATCGAGACCGTGACGCATGTGTTCCATCACCGTTCGCAGATTTATAATTATTTGAAGCAATTGGGGCATGAAGTTAGCTTTTTAATGTTGTACGCTTGAGTATGAGATAGCTGAGGAAACTTGGAACGTATGAGTTAGAGCACCTAAAGGTGCTCTCAGGCTGTCGAGAAAGTCTCGACAGCCTATTT
>NZ_ASSB01000170.1:0-682 GCF_000520755.1 Paenibacillus sp. 1-18 | reverse complement strand
CCGGTCTATGCAGCCGCGGGAATTACGGGCGACCACGAATGTGTCACGCCCGAGGATGTAGCCGAGCGTATTCGGCTCGGCATGTATGCCAAAATGCGGCAAGGCTCCGCATGGCATGATGTGGCCGAGACAATTCGCGCCAGCACGGAAATGGGCCTCGATACGCGCCGCATGATGCTGGTGACGGATGATCGCAGCGCGGAGTCCCTGCTCCATGAGGGGCAGATGGATTTTGTCGTGCGTCATGCCATTGCGCAGGGCGTTAAGCCCATAACTGCGTTTCAAATGGCTACGCTGAATACGGCAGAACGCTTCGGTGTAGCCCGGGATATCGGCTCGATTATCCCCAGTGCGATTGCCGACATTATTCTGTTGGAGGGCCGACTGGCCGAGGTGAACGTGACGGCGACCATTGCAGCAGGCCAACTGGTGGCTGAGTACGGCCGAATGGTGGCTGACTGGGAGGGCTTCGTGTATCCCGCGGAAGTGATGGACACGGTCCGTCTGGGACACGAGCTGAGTGCTGCGGATTTCCGCATTGCGGCTCCAGTACAGGAGGGGAATGTACCTGTACGGGTGATTCGTGTCACGGAAAATCACGTGGACACGAAGGAAGTACGGATGACCGTTCCGGTCCGTAGAGGCGAAGTCATGGCAGATCCTGCGCAGGATTTGTGCAAAA
>NZ_ASSB01000169.1:0-8954 GCF_000520755.1 Paenibacillus sp. 1-18 | reverse complement strand
GGCCCCCCCCCAGCCGTTATTACGGCGGGGTGACCGATGATGAGAACGGGATCGCCTGGCCTAACCATTCGGTCGGTACTCCTGCGACGATGGCGATCTGGGCGGCTGCACTCGTCAATCCGAATTCTATCTACTATCGAAATGAGGATGTGCTTATCCGGCTGGAGCTGGCAGCGCAGTACATGCTGCGTGTACAGCATGAGGACGGCTCTATTTCGCCGGGCTGGACCAATTTTCACTCACCGCCGGATACAGCGTTCGTGGTTGTGGGCTACACCCAGGTCTATCAGCTGCTGGTTGGGAGCGACTGGCTTGAGCTGCGCCGGGTGACGGATGCCATGCGCTTGTTTCTGGAGCAGACGATCCCGGTCATGCTGACCGGAGGCTGCCATACGCCAAACCACCGCTGGGTACTGTGTGCTGCCCTGGGATTTCTGCATGAATTGTTTGATCTGCCCGAGGCGCTTGTGCGGGCCGAAGCATGGATGGCAGAAGGTCTGGACGGGACGCCAGATGGCGAATGGACGGAGCGCAGCAACGGAATTTACAATGCCGTCAGCGATATTATGCTGATTCATGCTGCCCGTTTACTGAATCATCCAGAGCTGCTCGAGCCGGTACGCCGCAATTTGCACATGATGGTCTATCTTATCCATCCTGATGGTGAAGTGGTCACGGAGTATTCAGGAAGACAGGATTTCGGTGTGAAACTGAACTTATCCTCCTATCTTCTTCCGTATGCCATGCTGGCTACCGAGGATGAAGACGTCATATTTGAAGCGATGGCTGTCGCCGCCATTCAAGTCATGGATCATCCGGGCGGTGCTCCAACCAATGCGGCTGTACGTTTTTTACTAGATTCACGTTTGCAAACTCGCAAGGTATCGCCAGCCCAATTACCCGTCAGCTATAACAAGCTGCTGAACGGAGACTTTCCAAGGGCTGACTATCTGAGCCGGATGGACGAGGCAGGGCATCACCAGCAGATCTATCATAGCCGTCTGCATACAGACTTTGGCGCTCCAGTCGTACGATATCGGCAGGAGGACACCAGTGCGACGCTAATGTCGGAGGCTTCATCATTCCTGTCGCTGCGGCATGGTGATGCACGACTGCTGGCGGTGCAGGCTGCCTCCTATTTTTCGCCCGGTTTTGTACCGATGCAGGAGCTGACAGCTTACGAAACGGGCTGGACGCTGGCAGGTCAGCAGGCCAAAGGCTACTATGGTCCTGTAGCTGCTTCAGATCTGCCGCCAACCTCGCAGGAGGAGGTTAGTCCATGGTATCTGCTCCCGCATCACAATCGGCCGCTAACCCATGAACAGCGGCATGAAATACGGGTCGACGTGGATTATCATGAGGATGTATGGAAGCTGTGTTTTCGCTCAGAGGGTCCGGTGGACTGCATGACCCAGATCAGTTTTTTTTTTTTGGACGTGAGGGAAAATTTACTTGCGGAGAGTACGGGCTGGTGAATGAAACGGTACAATGCTGGACGGGTGGTACAGCACGTTATGAATCAGGGAATGCATGGTTTGAACTGACGGGAACAGCCATGGAACATAAGGCTACTTCGGTTCGGGGGGCTGCTCACCCTATGGATTGCTACACGTTGCTGGTCAACTGGATGGCTCCGTTTGACAAGACGATCAGCATTCGTATGTCGCCTTTGCCTGTGAGTGAAGTCTGAAGTACAGTAAGCATCTATTTTCCGGGGATAAGGCCAATTCTCGGAGAAAAGGTGCTTTTTTTTGTGTCTTCATTTATATAGAGATGGAGCGCTTCCATTGAGCTTGAAGCCATTGTGGTGTACACTGTCCAAAACAGGTGTAAATTGGAATGTCAGGCAGACTGGACGGTTGCAAAGGAGGGAAAGCGCAAATGTATGCCCGTTTAAGATCGTTAAATTATCCTGTAAAAGGGTATGTATTTATGGTATTGGCCGTATGCTCAGTGATCAGCACTTTATGGATCATTAATGTGCAGTTGCCCTCAGGGGGACGCCCTTATTTTTTTATATGGTGGAATATGATGCTGGCCTGGATTCCCATGATTTTGACATTGCTGCTGGATGTAATTCATTGTTCCTGGAAAAGAGGGACGAGGACGTTTCTGCTGTGGGTAACAGGGGTGGCCTGGCTCGTGTTTTATCCCAATACGCCCTATTTAATTACAGATTTGTTGCATGTATTCGCCAAATATCCATTTCTTGAGGAGCAGCGCTTCTGGGGAAATCCATATTTCTGGAATCATGTACTGGGGATGCTGCTGGTAGCTGTTCTTGGCCTGACGATGGGCTTTGTATCACTTGAATCCATACGACAGTTGGTACAACGTGCACGTGGCGGGCTTGTAAGCTGGCTGTTTGTGGTGGTAGTCCTGTTGCTGAGCAGTCTGGGTATTTATATTGGTCGTTTCTTTCGCGGAAATACGTGGGATATTGTTTCTGGGCCTTCCCAACTGTATGAACAAGTATCTTCTATATGGGCAGATTCCCTGCAGCGGGCTCACTTTATAGAATTTAGCGGGCTGATATTCGTTATTTTGCTGGTCAGCTATGTGTCTACGATGTGTATCATCTGGATGGGAAACAGCCGTCGGGACGAATGGCGTAGCTGGTAATTTTGATGCCCTAAAGGGATGTCCTGTATGGATGCATAGGTCTTAACATGTAAAATCGAAAGGAGGAACAGTACGATGAACGGACAAAACCGATCCGATATCCATGCTGGTCTTAGAGTGGATATTGTACTTAAAAAGGATCAGCCCACCGGGAAGCTGACGCGAGGAACGGTGAAGGACATTCTGACCAATTCCCCGCGTCATCCGCATGGAATCAAAGTGCGTTTGACAGATGGGCAGGTTGGGCGAGTCAAGCATATAGTAACGAATGAAGGGTAGAGCTATGGGCAAAGGAGGGATGACGTATAAATCAGGTAATAATAAGCTACAAAAATGATCGCTACCCGCTTGTTTTGCTTGTATTGTTGGCGCTTGCTCTTATGTGGTCCTTGATTCGTCCAGCGGATTATTTTACATGGATACTGGAAGTTTTCCCAGCGGTTATAGGAACTGTGCTGCTGGCGGCTATTTACCGCCGATTCCGGTTTACAAACCTGGTGTACACCCTGATCTGGCTGCATGCACTGATCCTGATTGTCGGCGGACACTATACCTATGCCGAAATGCCGCTGTTTAACTGGATCCGGGACACCTTCGGGCTGGAGCGCAACTATTATGATCGGCTTGGGCATTTTGCACAAGGTTTTGTGCCTGCGCTCATTGTCAGGGAAGTGCTGCTGCGTAAAACGACCTTGGGAAGCGGCGGCTGGCTCACATTCCTCATCGTTAGTGTGTGTCTTGCGATCAGTGCTGCGTATGAGCTGATTGAGTTTGCGGTAGCCAAGGCAACCGGAACGGCAGCAGAAGCTTTTTTAGGGACACAGGGAGATGTATGGGATACCCAATGGGATATGCTGCTCGCATTGATCGGTGCCCTGACAGCTGTAATTTTATTAAGTGGGGTACATAACAAGCACCTCAAGCAGCTAAAGCATAAGTAGCATACTTTTTAGCTTTTTTTATCCTATCTGTAATTCCATAGCTTTAAAAGGCTATATTCGTGTTATAGGGTGGCTGTTGAGCTGGAGGGTGGCTGCGTCCATGTAGCTGTCCAGCAGCCGTTTAAAAATGCGATCCCATGTCTGCCCCAGGCTGTAGGCTCTACCTGCTTTGGACATAGAGCGACGAAGCGGGGCATCCTCGTACAACAGGTGTACAGCTTCAGCGAAGGCAGCAACATCCCCAGCAGGACACAATAGACCCGTTTTCCCGTGAATTAAATTATCTTTTACCCCGCCCTCATCGGCACCGACCACGGGTGTACCGCTTGCCATCGCCTCCAGTACGACGTTGCCAAAGGTTTCCGTGGTGGAGGGGAAGAGAAACACGTCGGCTGCGGCGTATAATTCAGCCAATTCTTGCCCTTTTACAAAACCCAGCCAGTGAACTGCATGCTCCGGCAACCCCATGTCTGCGGCTGTCTTTATCTTGTGTAATGGGCCATCTCCTGCAATGACCAATACCGAGGCTGCGCGGACATCGCCGGGCAACTGGAGATAGGTATCCAGTAGGGTGTCTATCCCCTTTTCCGGTGCAAGTCTGCCGACATACAATATGACGAATGCATCTGCACGAACGCCCCATTTGCCCCATACTGCATGACGATCCACTTTTGGCTGGAAGCGATCAGTATCAATTCCTCTGCCCCAGATTTCGAGTTGACCCATTCCCTTATTACGCAATAACTCCATTGTTGACCGAGAAGGAACATACACCCTTTCGCAATGTCTGTGAAACCAGAGCATATATTTCCATAAGGCAGGTTCAAGCCAGCGAAGCTTGTAGTATTCGAGGTATTTATCAAAGTGGGTATGGTATGAGGCGACGAGTGGAATATGGTGTTTGGCTGCGTAGCCCGTTCCATAAAGGCCAAGGTTAAACGGAGTGGCAACATGAATCAGATGTGGTGAAAAGGCTGATAAACGCTCATTGATTTGCTTGGCGTTGGGGATCGCAAGTCTGCATTCCCGGTACAGCAAAAAGGGAATGCTCCGCAGCCGCTCCACGCCCGGACCCGAGGACAGATCGTAGTCTGCCTCCGGTGCGAAGACGAGTGTGGATACCCCATGTGTCTCCAGATAGTCAATCCATCGTTCCAGTGTCAGGGCAGCGCCATTGACGTCAGGCGCATACGTATCGGTAAATAATGCGACTCGAAGCATGCCTTCATTCCTCCTTCGCCATTCTCATTTATCCTATGACGTTTCAAGGGAGTCCGCTTGGAGGCCCCGGCTTTAATTGTGTCATGATTTTGTTTACGGGCTTGCCGGGTTTTGTAAAAGTTGGCCCGCAGACAAGGCATTTTCATAAATATTTCTTGTCGCCGAGTGTTTTGGGTAATAATAAGGCATAGACTTTATTTTGAAATTTCATTATAGTAATTCGGTATGAATAAATTTGAAGGGTAAGCAGGAGGGATGGCTTTGGCTTTTGGAGCACGGGTGTTAAAAACGGGGATCGCAGTGACGCTCGCCCTTTTTCTGAGCATGCTTTTGAACACCCATTCGCCTGTGGGGGCAGCGATAGCCGCTATTTTTGCCATGCAACCGTCGATATATAGGTCGTGGCGTTATTTTCTGGATCAACTCCAAACAAGCACACTAGGTGCAATCATGGCGTTGCTGGGCGGAATGGTATTTTCGAATGAGCCGATTGCGGTCGGGTTGGTATGTGTACTGGTACTTATGATATGTCTGAAATTAAATATGGCAGATACAGTAGGGCTAACACTGGTTACAGTTGTTTCTGTCATGGAAGCCTCGGATGACTGGAAATTTGCCGTGACCCGTTTTGCGCTTACTTTAATCGGGATTGTTTCTGCTTTTGTTATTAATATTACGGTGTTTCCTCCGAAACCGAAAAGACAGTTTATCAATCAGATTCAAAATGTATTTAACACGATGTCCTTGCTGCTGCGCACCGCCATTTCCGATGAAATTAAGGAGTCTGTCTTTAAAGAGGAAAAAGGGAATCTGGAGGGAGCTATT
This sequence comes from Paenibacillus sp. 1-18, assembly GCF_000520755.1. Taxonomy (NCBI): domain Bacteria; kingdom Bacillati; phylum Bacillota; class Bacilli; order Caryophanales; family Paenibacillaceae; genus Paenibacillus; species Paenibacillus sp. 1-18. The sequence continues at coordinate 3,345 of NZ_ASSB01000169.1, read as the reverse complement.
AAATCGCTGTCGGATAAATATCATTTGTTCGAGGAGGAGCAGAAGAAGCTCAAGCGCTCCCGATTCAGTCAGACAAGACAGATGGTAGTATACAAGCAAATGCTCGAAAGCTTGCACAAGGGGTACGAGGTACTGGATGCGGTAGAAAGGCATTATTTCCAATCGTTACGACCGGAGGGAACAGATGCATTTTTTGATCATCATCTGGAGCTGCTGATCCGGTTTCATGAACACGCGCTGCTGAAATTCGAAAACAAGCTAAAGCCGAACGAGGATGAGAGTGAAATATTCCAGCAGGCGAACAGTGAATTTATGAAGCATGCGATTACACGTTTTGACCATTGCCAGGAGGGGATGCTGCGTCTCTCCATTGTGGCTGCGGCCATGTATGATTATGGTCACCAGCTGGAGCGGTTGAGCAGACTGGCCGATCATATTCATCCTGTGGAAGAGAGCAAATAGCGATTACAAATAACTCAAAAAGCAAAAGCGACCGTATGCATCAATCAGATGAACGGTCGCTTTTTTATGTAATGAATTCAGCTATTGAAAAAACGGCTACACGAGCTCATCGAACTCTATAAAAAGAATACAAAAAAAGCCCGCTGGTTGCGAACAGGGACTGAACTTGCTACAATATAGAATGCTATGTTTTAGGATAAAACCATGATTGTAAATTGTATACTACACTTCTTATGACAGTATAGCATACTTCAAAGGGTTAGTCAATTTTCTCGGATCAGGGGATGTCGTAGGTATGCCAAGGTCCATAATAATGCATAGTTTGATGCAAGGGAGCCCTGCGGGAGCAGGAGGAAACGGAACAGGAGTGACGCCAATGGCTACTGAACAGCAATGGAATGAGGAGCAACGAAGAGTAGAGGATGTGACCGCAGTCATTAGTGGGCGTATTCGGAAGCTGGAGACCGAGGTTGGCTCTGTGCGCGGAGATGTCGTAGATATGCGGAAAGATTTTTGGGATGAGGTAACGATCAATTTCAGTGAAGCGGATGATGTGGGCGAGACGTCTACCAGCTTGCGTCAGCAGTCTGAGATTTTGTCCGAACGGGAGCGTAGGCACAAGCATTCTACTGAGGCGCTAGGGCGGTTAAAAAAGCTGCTCGAATCACCCTATTTTGCACGTATTGATTTTGCTGAGCAAGGTCAGCCCGCAGAACGTGTTTATCTCGGGATCGCCTCCCTGTTGGATAATCAGGACGAGGAATTTCTGATCTACGACTGGCGTGCGCCTATTTCCAATCTCTATTATGATCATATGCCGGGTCCCGCTGCTTATGAGACGCCGGCAGGTGAGATGGAAGGAGAACTGACGCTCAAGCGCCAATTTTCGATCCGTGATGGACAGATTCGTTTTATGTTCGATACAGGGGTAACGATTGGAGACGAGCTCCTTCAGGCGGTATTGAGTCGAAGCTCGGATGCCCAAATGAAGAGTATTGTTGCTACCATTCAAAAAGAGCAGAATCGCATTATCCGTGATGATCGAAGCCGGATGCTCATCGTGCAGGGGGCGGCAGGAAGCGGCAAAACGTCGGCTGCGCTCCAGAGAGTAGCGTATTTGCTGTATAAGTACCGTGATCGCTTGCGGGCGGATCAGGTCGTGCTATTTTCGCCTAACCCGATGTTTAACAGCTATGTTTCGACGGTATTGCCTGAATTGGGCGAGGAAAATATGCTTCAGGCTACCTTTCAGGAATATTTGGAGCGCCGTCTGGGCCGGGAGTTTCAGCTGGAAGATCCTTTTGAGCAGCTGGAATATGTGCTTTCGGCATCGTCACATCCTGGGTATGATGCGAGAATGGAAGGTATTCGCTTCAAGTCGTCCAAGACGTTTTTGCGTGTAATTACAGGCTACAAGGCATATTTGGAACAAGAAGGAATGCATTTTAAACCCGTTCGCTTCCAGGGGCGCGAGGTGATTTCGGTAGAGCAGATGGCCCGCAAGTTTTATGAGTTTGACCCTGCTGTGCGGCTGGCGAACCGTCTGGAGCTGCTTAGGGAATGGATGCTCAAGGAGCTGGCCCGCTTCGGTAAGGAGGAATGCTCCGCCCCATGGGTGGACCAGCAGATGGATTTGATGGAGCCGGAGGATTATCAGCGTGCATATAATCGTATGCGCCGTAAATCGAAGAACAAGGGCGATACGTTCGACGATTTTACACGTGAGCGGGAAATATTGGCGCGCATGGTGGTTAGTGACCGCTTGAAGCCCTTGCGCAAATGGATCAAGGCGCTTCGTTTTGTAGACACCACCCGTTTATACGGAGAGCTGTTCCTGAATGAGACGCTGCTCGGCCAACTGGCAGATCACGCAGAGCTGCCTGGCAGCTGGAGTGAAATTAGTCGGCAAACGCTGGAGCGTATTCAGGCCGGGGAACTGGCGTACGAGGATGTGACGCCCTTTTTATACCTGCGCGAGCTGATGCTTGGCTTCCGTTCCAATAGCAACATCCGTCATGTGTTTATTGATGAGGCACAGGACTATTCACCCTTCCAGCTCGCTTTTTTCAAACGCTTGTTTCCACAGGCTAAAATGACGGCATTGGGTGATTTTAATCAGGCGATCTATGCCCATGCCTCGGTGCTTCAGGATGCAGAACCATTGTATGACCTGTATGGAGCAGAACAAACCGAGATGATTTCCCTCACACGCAGCTATCGCTCCACACAGGAAATTGTGGAGTTTACCCGCGGGATGGTAGCTGGGGGCGAGCATATCATACCGTTCAATCGTAAGGGTGAGAAGCCGCATGTAACCGAGGTGCATTCGCGTGAACAATTGCATCAACGGATTGTCGGGAATATCACGGAATTGTTGGCGGAAGGCTATGAATCCATTGCAGTCATCTGTAAAAATGCCGGTGAAAGCGCAGCAGCCCACGAGGCGCTGGAAGGACGATTGCCAGTGAAGCCAAAATTGATCAAGAAAACAACTCCTGCCTTTGAAAAGGGGATTCATATCATCCCTGCTTATCTGGCAAAAGGCGTGGAGTTTGATGCGGTCCTGATCTATGACGGATCGGCTGAGCAATATCGACGTGAAAGTGAACGCAAGCTGTTCTACACTGCCTGTACACGAGCGATGCACTTGCTGCATGTCTATACACTGGGCGAGATTACACCCTTTGTAAGCTCGCAGGCATCGAATACGTATATGTACACATTGGAAGAAGAGAAGTGAGCCTGTAAAATATTATGTGCTGCCCGGATTCATCGAGGACCGACTAGCATTATGGAGCGTATTCCAGTAACATAAGCAAATAAGCAAATCAGGTAAGAAGCAAAAACGGAGGTAACAAACGTAATGGACATGAAGAGTGTATT
>NZ_ASSB01000168.1:0-16149 GCF_000520755.1 Paenibacillus sp. 1-18 | reverse complement strand
CCACCCCCTGCCGATTCATATCGGGCAGATGAATTACGCCCTCATGGGCTAATATCAGCTTTCCCACTCCGGCAGCGGTCAGGTACATGGCCGCTGTCCCTCCCAAGCCTCCGATGCCTGCGACCATGACAGTGGCCTGCTTTAGTCTGTTCTGACCTTCCACTCCCAGCAGCTTCAACTGGCGTCCGTATCTGCTGTCTTCCAGCAGCTGTACCATTCGTCCATCCCCTCCATGTGCGACTCCCGCCTTAAAGATATTCGTTCTGCATGATCTTGACACCACATATCGTCGCTCTTTCTTACAGAAGGCTTATGATTCGACCTTGCCGCTGCCCTCCTCAGCATGCAGGATTTTGGCAAGCCACATGGGCAGATTGCGAGCCAGCATATTCTGGAGACGCTGGACCTGCTCCGCAATGGAGCTGCCGTAAGCTACCTTTACAGGCATAATGGTCCGTTTGGTAACCTGTGCAGCGGCCGAAGCGCCGATCTGTACCAGGAAGATCAGGGCACAGTCCTCGATCAGGCTAATTCGGCTGGCGATTTTGCCCGCTTCGTTCTCATCGCTGCCCAGGGCTAACTGCCGATGCTCCAGAAACTGGACGCCTGAGAGCCGAATTTCGAAAACAGTGAACATGGGACTCTGCCCAAAATGAGCATTCACAAGCACCCCGTCTTCCGTCGCAAATGCAACCTTCATCCTCCCTTCCCCCTCTCGGCAAGCAATACATTGCCCACCTTGTTCACCCACTCCATGGTTCCACGGTATCCGACGCTTACGGATGTATGAGCGCCCAACTCGTCATACACCGGCAAGCCTGCCGGTATGAATGAGGCGCCGGCCCGTGCCGCTCCCTTTCTTCCATGCGAATTGCTGATCCACAAATCCACGCCCTGCGCGCTCTCCTCTGCATCATCCAGATCACCGATCCAGATTTCCCGTTCTGTCTTCAGCAGCGCGGGCGTGCGGCAGGTTGTAACTAGCCGCTTCAGTTCCACTCCCATCTCCTCCAGCCAGGCTGCGGTCGACAGCATATGATCCGGTTCAAGCGCCACTACAGCCGAAGCGCCGGAATAATAGAAATGGGCATCCAGCATGCTGTCCAACAGATTTTCACGCTGCCAGCGGAAACGGACGGGGGCTGGCTCGCGACTGATCTTCTGCAGGAAATGTATGAACGCATCGCTCGCAGCCAAGCCAGACAGACCATCGAACAAGTGATAGGGAATGCCTGCGGCATGAGTCAGTCTGCGTGCCGGACGCTCCATGCTTGCGCCAATGGCAATAGTGCAGGAAGACTCCAGCATCTGGCAGGCTGAATCCAGCGGAGTTCCCCCTCTTGTCAAAGGGGAAAAGCCTGTCAGCAGATGCCCAGACAAGGAAGTGGAGATATCGGGGAGCGAAATAACCTCCAGGCCAAAGGAAGCGATAATATCCTTGATTTCCATGACATCTCCGGCAGTCAGATAAGAAGCCGGCAGCAGATTGACCTGCGTCCGGCGCTGTTTTTTGGGAGACTTGCCTCCGGCCAATCCGAGTACGGCATCCATTAGCGCTTCTACTGTACTGCTGTAGCCCGTCTCCAGGGAACCATGAAAATCAGGCAGAGATACAGAAAACAGCAGACTGTCCTTCAATGCCCGTTCTCGCTTGAATGTCTTTACTCTGGATTGAAAATCAACACCAGCCACCTCGGTGAGGGCCGTACTGATAACGCCGATGACATCCGGGTGGTGCTTGGACCAGATATGATCCAGCGCCTCCTCCAGATTCCGGTCTGCGTCAAATATAACGTCCATCTCTTGGAGCGCAGAGGTCTGAACGGCGATCGGCTCTCGAAAATGGCGGGTCAGCAGCGCCTTGGAGAAGGCCGAGCAGCCCTGAGCGCCGTGCAGCAAAGGCATGGAGCGATATATCCCCTGCAGAGCCAGCACGCCGCCCAAAGGCTGTCCTACCTTGAGCGGGTTGACACTCACAGGCTTCGTGGCGGATTTAATCGGCAAATTCCGTCTCCTCCTCCCATGGAGCCAATTTGGCGGTCAGCTCCCATACCGGATGCTGCAACGTATGCACAAGCTGCTTCGCCAGGGACAATAGCCCGTCATAGCCCGCATAAGCCTTGTGCCGCTCCTGATTGATGTCCACAAAAGGAACCTGTTCCTTAATTGCCATATACATGTTCCGTCCCCCGGCAATGACCATGTCGGCCTTGCGGCTCCGTACGGTCTTGAGAATCTGGCGGGCGCCGCCTTCCGGGATGTATTCCGCATCATCCCCGATACGGGCAGCAATCCGGGATACATCCTCGGCAGTGCTCTTATTCGTTCCTACCCCAACCACCTTAATGCCCAGCTCCTGCAAAGCCGTAATGACAGACCAACTCTTCACACCTCCGGTATAGAGCACTGCCCGCTTTCCTTTCAGCTGCTTGCGGTAGGGCTCCAGCTCCAGCGAGAGCCTCATTTCCTCCCGTGCGGCCAGCTTATCCACTCGTCGCTCCACTTCACGATCTCCGGTCAGGTAAGCCATCTGCCGCAAGGAATAACTCGTTTCCTTTGCTCCGTAAAATGAACCCTCAAAATAAGGGATGCCGTATTTACGCTCCATTTGCACCGCCAGACCCAGCAAAGCCCGGCTGCATACGACCATATTGACCTTGGCACGGTGCGCCCAGCCCACCTCACGGTATCGGCCGTCCCCGGTAATTCGGGACAGGATACTCATTCCTGTCTGCTGCATCAGCCGCTCGATATGCCACATCTCGCCCGCTATATTGTATTCCCCGATGAGATTGACATCATGGGAGGTTGTCTGTTCCGGCTCGGTGGTGCCGATAACTTGCTGGAACAGTACATCTCCAGCCAGCCGGGTCCCGAGATTCTTGCTGCCCACAAATCCCGGGCTGTTCACTGGAATGATCGGCGTACCCAGCCGCTCCGATTCAGCCTTGCAGACCCCCTCGATATCTTCACCGGTGAGGGCTGTGACGCATGTTGTATAGACGAACACAGCCGGAGGTGCAAAACGGCTGACAATGTAGCGAATTGATTCATGCAGCTTCTGTTCACCGCCAAAAATAATGTCCTGTTCCCCAAGATCCGTAGTGAAGCCATACGCCGACAGCTCCGGACCGCTGGACAGGCTGCCTCTGCTCTCCCAGCTATTGCCGAGACACGCAATCGGTCCATGCACCAAATGAGCCGCATCTGCAATGGGGATCAGTGTAATCTGGGCCCCGTCAAAGGAGCAGCCACCCGAAGCCTCCCCCGGCACAGGCCGGGGACAGGGCGTGCTTTTGGGAATTTTGTTGCCGCAGGATACCTCCAACCTTCCGTTAGACACAGCCGCCTCCATCAGCACAACCCCCTTATTTCAGATAGAATCCATTGTCACAAGTCCAGCAACCAACTTCCATCTACGCGGTACAGCGGTTAGCGTACCAGATCAAAGCTGTGATCCGGAGCCTGCTCCTCCATGACATCCAGTATGGTATTCACAAATTGGGTAAGCAGATTCAGCGCACCCTGATAACCGATAATCGGATAACGATGCAGATGATGCCTGTCGAAGATCGGGAAGCCCACACGCAGCAACGGAATGTTCGCCTCTTTGGCCGCAAACTTCAGATGAGAGCTGCCAATAGCCAGGTCCACCGGGTCCTCGAACAGCAGTGAACGCATATGCCACAGATCCTGACCGCAATGCACCGTTGCTTCTGCACCGAAGGGACTGGACTTCAGCAGAAGCTCTGCTTCCTTTTCAAATTTCCGGTCCCCATTGGAACAGACAATGTGCACAGGCTCCATGCCCAGCTCCAGACAAAAGCCAATCAGGCCGATGAGCATATCCGGGTCTCCCGCCATAGCCACTCGTTTGCCGTGCAGATAAGCATGCGAATCCATCATGGCGTCCAGAATTCGGGCGCGCTCCTGCTTCAATGCCTCGGGGATTTCGATTCCGGACAGACGGCTGATCTCTTCAAGCAAGCGATCTGTAGCGCGGATGCCCAGCGGCGTAGAGATGGAGGACAACTGTTGCCCCCAGGTTCGCTTTATATAACCTAATGTTTTACGAAGAGAGTGCTGCTGGATCGCCAACGTACCGGTAGCATCTGCGGCTTTGGGTACATCCTCAAGCGGCGTTCCTCCGTAATAGTAGCTGTACTCCCCAGTAGCGCCTGAATCAAAATTACTGCTGTGGTCGCCCAGAATGGTATACGGTACGCCAAACAATTCCAGTATGCGCCGCATTTCTGCAAAATTGCCCGTATACCCCTCAAACCCGAGCAGCACATTCAGCTTCAATTCATGACCTGGCTGCGGCGTCCGGCCTGACTTGTTATACAGTGTCTCCAGTACAGAGCGCAGCATGGCATCATAGCCTGTAATGTGTGAACCGGAAAAGCTGGGGGTATTGGCGAAAGGAACCGGCATATCCTCGGGAAGGGCTCCCTCCTGACGGGCATTGGCCAGAAAGGCGGACAGATCATCCCCGATCACCTCTGCCATACAGGTCGTGCATACGGCAATCATCTCCGGCTTATACAAGGCGATGCAGTTCTCCATACCGTCAATGAGGTTGCGCATGCCGCCGAATACGGCGGCATCCTCGGTCATCGAGGTGGATACAGCAGGAACAGGCTCTTTGAAGTGGCGGGCAAGATGGCTGCGGAAATAGGCCGTGCAGCCCTGTGAGCCATGAATGAACGGGAGTGTTTTTTCGAAGCCTAACGCAGCCATGACCGCTCCCAGCGGCTGACAAGCCTTGGCCGGATTCACAACTACGGCTGTACGAGCGAAATTTTTGTCCTTGTATTCCGTGGTCTTGGTGTACTCCAGGGTGGAAGTAACCTCCTCCGGCAAGCAAGGGGCCTCGAAGGCTCGTTTTCCCTCACGCTGGCGCACATATTTATCCTGCCGAAACAGCTGATTGTGATCGACAATATTCAAATGTTCGCTCATACCGACACCTCCACATTCTGCTGGGACGGCAGCAGGCTCCATACTGGACTGTTAATGGTCATATCCATATCACGTGCAAAAATCTTGAAGCCGTCAAAGCCATGATAAGGCCCGCTGTAATCCCAGGAATGCATTTGGCGGAAGGGAATGCCCATTTTGTGATACACATATTTCTCCTTGACTCCGGCGCCCATCAAGTCAATATGCAGCCGCTGGGCCAATTCCTCTAATTCATAGGCCGTTGGATCATCGTACAGAATGGTACCTTCCTTTACGTCGGGAAACGTTTTTTCGTAATCATCCTTATGGGCAAATTCATAGCCAGTAGCCACAATTTCCATACCCAGATCCTCATAGGCGCCGATGGTATGCCTTGCCCGTAGCCCGCCAATCAGAAGCATCACCTTTTTACCTTCCAGCCGGGGGCGATATTTACGGATGACCTCCTCCATCTGCGGCATATATTGGGCGATGACCTGCTCACATTTCTCCTGAATCGTTTCGTCAAAGCGGGCGGCAATCGCCCTTAGGCTCTCCACCGTCTTGGTCGGGCCAAAGAAGTTATATTCCATCCAGGGAATTCCGTATTCCTGCTCCATCGTTGTGCACATATAATTCATTGAACGATGACAATGGATCAGGTTGAGCTTGGATTTATGGGCAATGCCCAACTCATTGATCGTGCCGTCACCCGACCACTGCGCTATGACCCGCAGCCCCATTTCCTCCAGCAGAATGCGTGAGGCCCAGGCATCTCCGCCAATATTGTAGTCCCCGATAATGGAGACATCATAAGGCCCGCACTCCTGCAGCTCGCGGCGACCCATCAGAAAATCGCGGATCGCATCATTAGCAATGTGATGGCCCAGAGACTGACTCACCCCGCGAAAGCCCTCACAACGTACAGGAATGACCGGAATGCCCAGCTCCTCAGTCATCTTCTTGGCCACAGCCCCGATATCATCACCAATCAGTCCAACCGGACATTCGGATTGCACGGAGATACCCTTGGCCAGCGGGAACATCTCCTTAATTTCCCTGCAGATCACCTCCAGCTTCTTATCTCCGCCAAACACGATATCCTTTTCCTGAAAATTGCTTGTAATCTGCATAGCAGTAAAATTATTGATTCCCAATACCCCATTCGCATAATTGCGCCTAGTGCCCCAGCTGTATTGTCCGCAGCCGATAGGACCATGGCTAATGTGCACCATGTCTTTAATCGGGCCCCATACCACACCCTTGGACCCTGCATAAGCGCAGCCCCTCGCCGTCATGACGCCGGGCCGTGATTTCATGTTGGACTTGATGGAACAGGTTCCGCAGTTCACAAGCTCCTCATCCGCGATCTCAAAATGCTTGGTCCGGTCCTTCTTTGATTTCTGGGGATATACCTCCAGTATCTCCTCTACGATCTGCTTTCCCTTATCCACAATACTGCTCATTTGGCCTATTCCTCCCTCCTGCAAGCTGCGCGTTCAGCTCCCCACCATCATCCGATGTTTCCGTCATTAAGCCTTCAGGCTGCGGTGCTACTGCCCCGACGCCTCAGCTTTTTTAATTGCGGTCTCTTCATCCTCAATAATGCCGAATTCCATCAACAGCTCCTCCAGCTCTTCCATGGTGATGGGAGTGGGAACTGTTAGCATATCGTTATTCAAAATTTTACCTGCCAGCTCTTCATACTCCGCAGCCTGCTTATGGTCCGGGCTGTATTGGGTCACGGTCATACGACGCAGCTCAGCATGCTGCACAACATTGTCACGCGGCAAAAAGTGGATCATCTGCGTATTCAGTCTTCTTGCAAGCTCGGTAATCAAATCTGCTTCCCGGTCCGTATTCCGACTGTTGCAGATCAAGCCGCCCAAACGCACCCCGCCGCTGTTGGCGTACTTTAATATCCCGCGCGCAATATTATTGGCAGCGTACATGGCCATCATTTCGCCTGAGCATACGATGTAGATTTCCTGAGCCTTCTTCTCCCGGATCGGCATGGCGAAGCCCCCGCACACTACGTCGCCCAGTACATCGTAGGACACAAAATCCAGCCCTTCGTAGGCTCCCTCTTCCTCCAAAAAATTGATGGCTGTGATAATGCCGCGCCCTGCACAGCCGACACCGGGCTCTGGCCCGCCGCATTCCACATTCAGGATGTCACCGAAGCCTTTCTGGACAACATCCTCCAGCTCCAAATCCTCCACCGTGCCCCTTTCGGCCGCCAGATGCAGTACTGTCTGTTGGGCCTTCGTATTCAGAATAAGACGGGTGGAGTCTGCCTTGGGATCACAGCCTACGATCATAATCTTTTGTTTGAATTTGGTCGCGAGCTGAGCCAATGTATTCTGCGAGGTTGTCGATTTGCCAATACCGCCTTTACCGTAAAACGCTATTTGTCTCATATCTTCTCAGCCTCCAAAATGTTCAATGGGTGAATGCTTACTTTTCTTACTGCTCTGCACAGGATACATATAACGCAGAAATTTTACATATTCCAGAACGGATTCCTCAATATCCCCGCCGCATACAATAGGCAGCACGCCAGCTTCCTGCAATGCCTCTTTGGGGGCCTCACCTATGCCGGCCGACAGCAGCAATGCACAGTCATGCACCATGGAAAGGATCTCCTTCATCGTCTCGGCCTTATCCCCATTGCAATCGGCTTTCCCGTGACAGTAGGATTGCACCTTGCGGATGCCTACGAAATTGACAATCGTCCCGTCGCTTTCATAGATCATGAACTCCTTGGCACGGCCGAAATGCTGATTCACCTTTCCTCCGCCACGACTGGCCACAGCGATCAGGACCGGTTTTGAGGTAAAGCTTGCTTCAGGCTCATCTCCCGATAACGGACAGCTACAGCCAGCCGCGGTTGACGATTGTTTGGGGTGCGATTGTCCCTCCTTGCGCTCCATCCTCACTCTCACCTTCTCATCCAGTTCTTTCTGAAATTGTGCCCTTGCCCCTTCATCCATGGGAGGAGCGGCCGCTATGTTCTCCCATGTAAAATCCTGATTGCGATCCTCGCCCAGCAGGCCGATTGCATCCGCCCTGCACTGACGGCAATGGCGCATAATAACGGCTCCCGCGTCAGCACATTGCTCCTGCAGCTGCCGCACCAGACGTGGACGGGGGGCCTGCATCCCTTCCTGCTCATACTGGCTGCCGGGAGCGATGATGAGCGGCATAATGTTGTGAATCACTGCGCCGTGCTCCTTGACCACCCTGGCTACCTCCGGCAGATGGGCATCGTTGACTTCGGGAATCAGTACCGAGTTCACCTTGCACAATACGCCTCTTGAAGCTAGCATCTTCAAGCCTGCAAGCTGGCGGTCAATCAACAGCCGCGCGCCCTCCTCTCCTGTGTAGCGTTTTCCTTCATCGTAGATCCATCCATAAATGCGGCTCCCCACAACTGGATCTACAGCATTGATCGTGATCGTGACATGCGAAACGCCCAACTCTACAATCCTGTCGACATGCCTGATCAAGGTAAGTCCATTCGTACTGAGACAGAATATGACATCCTTAACTGTCTCACGGACCCGGCGGAAGGTATCGAAGGTTGCGTCTGCATTGGCCAGCGGATCTCCAGGTCCCGCAATGCCGACAACGGACAGCTGCATGATCTGTGCCGCTACACCATAGGTCTTGCGCGCCGCCTGCTCCGGCGTGAGCAGTTCACTGACCACGCCGGGGCGGCTTTCATTGACGCAATCGAATTTGCGGTTGCAATAATGACACTGAATATTGCATGCCGGAGCTACCGGAAGATGGATGCGCGCAAAATAGCGATGTGCCTCTTCGTTATAACAGGGATGTCGTCTGAAGGTTTCTAATGCTAAGGGGGTTTCCGAGAGATCAGCTAAAGAGTCCATTCATTCCCTCCTCTCCACGTTATATTCCCTTACACAAATCTCTAATTTGGTCTGGAATATAATTACATCTTAGAGACAGGGGCATATCCAGTCAATTCGCTTCTTCCCGAAATTCTTGAAATTTGTCCTCATTTCACATATGTGTCAATTTTTACGTCAGATAATATACCTCATAATTAACATGTGTGCGGTTACATTTCATTTTCTCAATGACATCCGGACATAAAAAAGAGAGTCCGCACAGACGGCCCTCCAAATACAATTCGATTTACAAACGTAAAAATTAATTGATCATTTGTAACACGAACATTGCTATTTCGTGTGAACTATTATACATTTAGGATACATTTTTAGGTCTATACAAGAATTCGGAAAGGCAACCGTACCTCACCGACAATCATATATAAGCGAAGGTGGAACCCGTCCATGAAGAAAGAAAAAGTTACTATTCAAGATATCGCCGATGCTTTGGGAATCTCCCGAAACACCGCTTCCAAAGCAATTAATGGAAATGACAGCATCCCGGTTGAGACACGGAACAAAGTCATAAAAAAAGCGATAGAACTCAAATATAAGCAATTTGCCTATGTGGAAACAGAGAGCATCATTCTGAAAAATCAAGGTAATATTGCCCTGTTCACATGCAATCTGCCGAACAGCTCGCATTTTGGCTCCTTGCTGATCAGTGGTCTGGAGAAAAGAATAAGCGCGGAAGGGTATAATCTGTCGATTCATATTGTGCGGGAAAATGAGTTATATGCAGGAGCACTTCCTAATAATTTTGAAGCCTCCAAGGCCGATGGGATCATTTGTATTGAAATGTTTGATCCACAATATAGTGAGCTCGTTACGAGTTTGGGACTGCCCACGATCTTTATCGATTGCTCGGTGGACATTTTCTGCCCTGATTTGAAAGCGGATTTATTGTTGATGGAAAATGAGCATAGCGTTTATTCTGTTACCAAAAGCCTGATTCAGGGCGGATTTACGCAGATCGGTTTTGTTGGGGATTATAAGCATTGCAAAAGCTTCAACGAGCGGTGGGTTGGATATAACAGAGCTTTAATTGAAGCCGGTCTTACTGTGGATTTATCCTGTTGTATCATCGACCACGACCGAAATTTTTTCTCCGAGTCGGATTGGATGGATAAACAGTTGGAGGGCATGAACGAGTTGCCGTCTGCGTTTGTGTGCGCCAATGATTTTATTGCCGTCAGTGTCATGAAAGCGCTCAAAAATAAAAACATGAAAATCCCTGCGGATATTGCCGTGTTTGGATTTGATAATGCTCCTGAATCCCGGATTGTGGAGCCTCATCTATCTACCGTCCATATTTACAACAACGAGATGGGTATTACGGCAGCTGAGATGCTACTGGCGCGGGTCAAAGATCCTTCAAGACCTTATCAAATCACACATATCAAAACAGATCCGATATATAGAGAGTCCACACCGATATTACAAATAGAAAAGTAAAAGAGGAGTTCTGACGACGCTCCGCGAACAGAACGTTGCTCCAATCGCTGTTGTGGCGACCGCTGACGCTTTTTCGCAATCGTTCCGTCCTCTCCGCTGCTTTCAGTAGATTCCCTCATTATTATAGCTTTTCTAAAGGTATTACATCTGTTTTTGGTAAATGGTACAAGCCACTTGAAAGGCATTAAGAATGCAAAATGGCAAGCCTCTAAGTAAGTAGAGTCTTGCCTTCTCCTAAATTCAATAACGATTAATGCAGCGAAGAGTCTTATGCTTCCTTCCTGTTATAAATCCTCTGCTGATTCCACCGACTCTGCTTTTAATTCTTTCGCATCTATTTCCGTCCCATTGGCTTTCGTTTTATTGACTTCCGTCCCATCAACTTCCTTTTCATCTATCTCTGATGCCTCTACCTCATCCGCTTCAACGCTGCTCTCTTCCTCAATCAAGGCTCTTGGCGTATAGAGCTTGGGAATCGGCACGTTCGCCCAATCCATATCGGATGCAAAGTAAAAGCTCGTATAGGACGGCTGGTTATAGCCGGTATTTTGACGCGCCACATCCGCCCGATACTGCGGATCATGCATCAACGTGTATAATTTGTGCGTTGTAGGCTCAGTGCTCAAATAGATACGGATCGCAGAGCTATCTACTGTACGGACAAGCATCTCCTCGCGCCAATCTCCGAAAATATCGGCAGCCAGCGACGGCGTTCCTTTGGTATAGTTATTCGTTTTGGTGCCTGTTGCGGTCAGCAATGTACCGCGCCTCCAATCCTCAATGGTCGGGGTTACGTCAATCGCCCCGTTCACGATTTGTGTGGTCATATTAGCGGCCCATTTGATACTCATGTTGGTGCCTGGCATCTTCGTATCAAGCTGCTTGCCCGCCGCAGTCCACAAGCCGATGGCCCAGGTTTCCAGTCCTCGTTGATCCGGGTCTATGTCACCGATCATTCCGCGCCCTGTATCCTTGCCGGAATATGCGCCGTAGATGACTTTGCCTGTCTTGGCATCCCGCAGCGAATAGCCATATGGAGCATAGGTTCCGCCCTCATGCACCATAAAGATTTCTTTGCCGGGCCGATCCGGGTCAATATCGGTCACATGCAGCGCATCCCCGTGTCCCAGTCTGGCTGTTTGGCCCGGAATCGCGCTTTCCGGAGGCATGACATCAAACGAGCTGTACAGCAGGCTGCCGTCATGGTCGATGGTGGCAGACCCGTATACGATTTCGTCCTTGCCGTCACCATCCAATGCTTTTGAAGATGGCGGCCGTCCCATGTATAGGTTACCAAGGTGGAACGTGTATAATAGCCGCGTGCAAATACAGCATAAGGCTTGCGGCCGTCCAGATAAGCCACCCCTGCCAGGAAACGATCCACACGGTTGGCAGGTTCAATCCGGGCCATAGCGTAATCCCCCCACATAAGACCATCGTCATGACGCTCCGGCTCATAGCGGACGGTGTCCAGCTCAGCTCCCGTTTTTCCTTTGAAAATGGTCAGATACTCCGGTCTATCCACAATGAAGCCTTCGAACTCTCTCAGCTTGTTTTTGTCGCTCCGTGCAGGCGCGTATACATCCATGAAGTAGTCCGCCAGGCTTTCCGCATCCTTTCGGGATAACGGATAGCTATACGTTGGAGCAATGCCAAAGCATTCCTCCAGCGTAGCGGGCCATTGCCCCTTGACCACTTCTTCATGCTTCGTCCAGCTCATGAACATGTTCACCACATGCTCGTAATAATCCGTGCGGCTTAAACGGTAATCGTCCTTATGCGTAATCCCTGCTTTTCGATCCTCACGGGGCAGGGTAATATACGTTTCTTTTTTCGGCTTGCCCTTTTTGTCAAAAGTAATCGTTTTGGTGCCTGGGGCCGTCTTGAACATCAGCTCGGCTTTACCATCTCCGTCAAAATCGTATACCATCATCTGTGTATAATGTGCGCCTGATCGAATATTCACACCCAGGTCAATCCGATATAACCGCTTGCCCTCGGCCGTATATGCATCGACATACGTATTTCCGGTATAGCCTTTCTGAGATACATCCTTGGAGTTTGACGGGTCCCATTTTACGAAAAATTCATATTGTCCGTCTCCGTCCACATCCCCCACACTCATGTCGTTGGCTGAGTAAGTATAGGATTCACCTGCGGGTGTTGCTCCACCGGCGGGCTTTTGAAGTGGAAGCTCGTAGTAACCCTGCTGCCATGGCATCACTTTGACACTGCGATCCTTTTCCTTCCCATTAACGACTGGAGCCACCCTGTACACCGCATTTCCGGTTCCTTCCTTATCAACATAGTTGGTGCTGTCGGTCACCGTTGCAATCTTCTTGCCGTCACGGTATACATTAAAGTTCGCTCCCGTCAGTCCTGTTGGGCCATAGCCGCTCACTTCCTGGGCCAATAACCGCCAGCTTAAAAATACACCCTCCTGCGTCACCGCAGCTACCAGACCCCGATCCAGCTTTTCCAGCTGAATGCTGCCACTTCGGTTCTGTTCAACAGCAATTTCTGATTCCGCCTGCAGCGTTGTCGGTTCGGACAAGTCTTCCGCAGCCACTCCTCCAGTCGTCCCCGTCATCACCAGTATCGTTGCCAACGCGGCGGTCAAGCTTCCCTTTCGCCATGCGCCTTTCCTTTGAGCCATCCAAGTCTTCCTCCTCAATTGTGTTGTGATGACAAGCAAGTACGCCAAAATGATTGCGCTTACATAATTTAAATGCCTTATTATTATAGTTTTGTCGTTCTCCCTAAAGCGTTTAAATATCCGGCAATTTCTCTACACAAATCCGTGTTGTTGCTCATTTTTATTGAAATATTCCTCCAAGCTCGCTTTATAACGGTTCATTGCGTGAGCTATGATCAAACATACATCCTATCAAGGTTTCACAAAAATGATGTCACAAAACGCCCCATTGCGGTTGTTATATAGACATAAATACAAGGAGGTGAGCTCTTGCAGGCAACCATCCCCGGGGATACGCAAAACAAATACAGCCAGGTTGAGCTGGCCGTAAAGCGCGTCAAAGCAGGTGAACAGCAAGCTTACGAAATTATTATTCGACAATTCGAGCGTCAGATGTACACCTACTGCTTTTATATTTTGAGAAATCATGAAGCAACAGAGGACGCTGTTCAGGACATTTTCATCAGAGCTTATGAGCATCTTCATCAGTACAGCAGACAGACCAGCTTCTCGGCATGGCTATACAAGATGGCCTACCATCACTTAATGAACATCAAAAGGAAGCACAGCCGCTGGCTCAGACTGGTACAGCAGGTTAAAGAGCACGAGCCAATCGTCCAGATATCACCTTATAAAAGTGTGATTGAAGAGCTGCTGACTTATCTTACACCGGAAGAGCGTCATATTCTGCTGCTGAAGGCTGTTGAGCAATACAGCTTTGAGGAGATTAGCAACATCATGGGCTTAAAGTCGGCGACCATCCGCAAAAAATACGAGCGGCTTCGGCGCAAGCTGCTGGACCAGAGAAGCAAAGGAGGACTTGCCAATGGACAACCGTCCAACACCACCTTATGAACGCGAACTGAATCAGTTGGAGAATTGGATCAATGAATCAGTCATGCCCAGAGGCAGTATGAGTGATCAAATTATGAAGAAGATTGGAGAAAGAACCATGCAAAGAAAGACCACGAAATCAAAGTTAGCAAAACGGGCAGTCGTGGCGGCATCCGTAGTTGGTATATTAGGGGCAGGGGTGGTAGGTGCCGGGTTTGTATCACCGACCATGGCGGCCACACTGAAGCAAATTCCCGGAATTGGCAGTATTTTTTATGGATTGAGTGCGGATGAAATTCAGACTGCTGTAGACAAGGGCATTCTCAGCCATCCTAACGAAAGTGTGACTCATGACGGAATTACGTTGACATTGAGTGATGTTCTGTATGATGGCACGCGCCTGTCCTTCTCCATTGAGCGTAAAGGCGAGAATATGCCGGAAGGTTCCATGAGCCCTTATATACCTATGGATTCCAAAACTGAAAGTAAAGATAAGGAATGGATAAAGAAGCATAAAGTTCCTGAAAAAGATCAGCTTAAGGGCTACTTTAAACATCCGGAAGTACTGATTAATGGCAAAAAGGTGGACTCTAAACAATTCATATTCGGTGATGATCCGCACAAAAACAATTCAGTCATGGGGGAGTTCCTGCAGTTAGGCTCCCTCCCGGACGAGTTTGAGTTGACGGTTAGGACCTCGATGACAGGTGTTGATGAGCCCTATGAATTCAAGGTCCCGGTGAAAATAGACAACACCATGATTGTTGTCCAGCCGAATGAGACAAAAACCAGCGGCAGCTTCAGCTACACCGTGAAGGAGCTGAAATCTACCTCAACGACGACTCGCTTAGTACTTGACAGTACAGGTGAAGTGCCTGCTTCCCCGGAGCAGACAGGAGAGTATGCGCCAACGATGATGTATTACGATATTGTGGATGATCAGGGCAACATTCTTGAGCAGCGCCAATTCGGTTATTTCAACAGCAAGCCTAGGACAAAATACCATGTGGATGAGCTGTATGATGCAGTTAAGCCGAACACGAAATACGTAACGATTAAGCCATTCACCTTAACCGTCAAGCCAGCTGACTGGAGCATCGTTGGACAAGTGAATGACAAGGTTGGCAACGAAGTGAAGAAGGGTGACAAAACGTATATTAAGGAATTGGAAATGGAGATTCCCCTGAAAAACTAAACACAAATGATTCAATTCATGAATTTAAAATCACAAGCTTCCGGAGAGGAGAAATGTCTAATGCAACAGACAAACTTAAAATTCACATTTCTAAAACGGGTATTACTTACAACATCGGCTTTCGCGATATTGGGAACAGGAGCAGCAATACCGAAATTTATATCCCCCATTGTGTCAGCCGCTAGTGACGCGGAATCCGCAAAAGCCGTTTCTTCCAAGCTGAGCCTGACACAGGACGGGGTTACACTGAAGCTCAGTGATGTGTTCTATGATGGAACACGCCTGTCTTTTTCTATCGAACGTGAAGGCAAAAATTTACCTGAGGGAGTCATGAGCCTGTACCTCCCAATAGATGCCAAAGCCAGTAAAAGCCTCAAGAAATATATGGTTCCTGAGAAAGATCAGAAAAAGGGCTATGTCAAGTCTCCTGAAGTTCTGATAGATGGGAAGAAACTGAAAAGCTTTCTAGAATTCGGAGAAAAAGTATCCCAAAAGAACACCGTAAAAGCCGAATACAACCAGTTGGGCTCACTTCCAGACGATTTTGAAATGACAGTCCAGGTAGGGGTTACCAGAATCAGCAAGCCTTTTGAATTTAAAGTTCCTGTCAAAAAGGACAGCAGTGCGGTGAGTGTCAAGCCGAATACGACCCAAAAGAGCGGGTCATTCAGTTACACGGTCAAACAGCTTGATATTACTTCCCATACGACCCGTCTTGTGCTGGATAGCGAAGGTCAAGTACCTGCGTCTTCCCAGCAGACGGGAAAATACGCTCCATCCATGATGTATTATGATATCGTAGATGATCAGGGAAAAACGCTTCAACAACGGAAAGTCGGCTTCTACAACAGCAAGCCTAAAACGAAGTACCATATTGATGAGCTGTACAGTGCTATAGGCAGCAGACCCCAATATGTGACGATCAAGCCGTATACATTGACAGTCAATCCCTCTAATTGGAGTATTGTCGGTCAAGGCAAGGGAGCAGACGGCAAGCATAAAAACGGAGATAAGACATATATCAAGGAACTTGAGATGAAAATTCCTGTGCCAGCACAATAACATCAATACAAGAAGATGAGCAAGCCTGGATGAGAATCCAGGCTTGCTCA
>NZ_ASSB01000167.1:0-1469 GCF_000520755.1 Paenibacillus sp. 1-18 | reverse complement strand
CCGAGCCTGAGCCGCCACCGGATGCGGCTCTGCTTGCAGATGCCGGGCGTGCCCCTGCATCCGCCTCGCGCTGCAGGCGGGCGTTTTCCAGCTCCCGCTTCTTCGCTCGATATTCATCGAAGCTGCCCTGATAAAAGGCCAGCTTGCCATCCTCCAGCTCCCAAACGCGCCCAGCCAGCTTGTTCACAAAGTAGCGGTCATGTGAAATCGCCAGCACCGTTCCTGTGTAGGTGTCCAGCGCTTCCTCCAGCGCCTCGCGTGAGTCGATGTCCAGATGGTTGGTCGGCTCATCCAGCACCAGCAAATTCGGCTTTTTCATAACCAGCAGCGCCAGCCGCAAGCGGGACCACTCCCCACCGGACAGCATACTCACAGGCTTAAACACATCGGCACCGTAAAATAAATACTTCGCCAGCAGCCCGCGCGCTTCGCCTTCCTCCACGCCGGCTTCCTCCTTGAAGTAGGCAAGCACGGTCGCACGGCTATCCCGTTCTCTCTCTTGCTGCGCCAGATATCCATACTCTACGCGTGCTCCCCATTGTACCGTACCTGCATCCGGACTTTCCTGACCAAGGAGCAGCTTGAGCAGAGTCGTTTTGCCTGAGCCGTTATCGCCCAGCAGTGCCACCTTCTCACCAAATTCCAGACTACCTGTGGCC
This sequence comes from Paenibacillus sp. 1-18, assembly GCF_000520755.1. NCBI lineage: Bacteria > Bacillati > Bacillota > Bacilli > Caryophanales > Paenibacillaceae > Paenibacillus > Paenibacillus sp. 1-18. The sequence continues at coordinate 810 of NZ_ASSB01000167.1, read as the reverse complement.
CCTTTTAATATTTGCCGCTCACCATAAGATTTGACGATTTCTTCAAATTGCAGCACCCTGCGACCTGAGCGATCCTCCAGCTTCAGGTGAAACTCAGCCCCCTGAGGGTCCAGTACAGGCCGCTTTACCAGTTCCATTCGTTCCAGAGCTTTACGGATCGAGTTCGCTTTTTTAAAAAACTTTTCGTTGTCTCCATTGCGGCCCCACTCTTCAAAACGCCGAATGGCCTCCTTCATCTTTTTAATCCGCTTTTGCTGTTCCTTATAATCCTCAAATTGCAGCAGCAGACGTTCTTCCTTTTCCTTGACGTAGCCGCTGTAATTCGTATAGTACGTAAACGCCTCGCCATCCTCCAGCTCAATCATTTTGACGGCAACCCGATCCAGAAAATAACGATCATGGGACACAACCACACACGCACCTGTATAGCCCTGCAAAAATTGCTCGAGCCATTCCAGCCCCTTCAAATCCAGATGGTTAGTTGGCTCATCCAGCAGCAACAAATCCGGCTGTCCGATGAGCTGTGATGCCAGCGCTATTTTGGTTTTCTCTCCACCAGACAATGAGCCGAAGCTACGCGTATACATGGCTTTGGGAATGCGTAGCCCATCCGCCACCTGGTCAATATTCGCATCCATTTCATAGCCGCTATTGCGTTCAAACCGCTCCTGCAAAGCAGCATACGATTGCAGCAGCTTCTCTAAGCGGTCCGCCGCCACACCCGGGTCTGACATTTCTCGCTCCAGTCTGCTCATCTGGCTGTGGCAATCCTTCAGCTCCCGATAGGCGTAGGCCAGCGTTTCATATACC
>NZ_ASSB01000166.1:0-705 GCF_000520755.1 Paenibacillus sp. 1-18 | reverse complement strand
CATGGACGGACGAGATTTCTTGTACAAGCGCCTTAAATTTGGCTTCTTTATGGGTATAAATCCGGTGGGGATGGTCGATCCGTGTGTTTGGCCGGTTCGGCGGAATTTGCACGACCTGCAGCCCATAAATATCTTCGAATTCCATTGCGGAAGCGTGTGCGGTAGCCGTCATTCCGCAAATCTTCGGATATAGGCTAAGGAAGTGTTGAAGGGTGATCGTACCGAGAATTTTCCCGCCGACGTTCGACTGCAGCCCTTCTTTAGCCGCAAGCGCGGCTTGTAGCCCGTCCGGCAAATGCCTGTTTTCTGCCACGCGGCCGGTATATTCGTCGATCAGCTCGATTTTACCGTCCCGGACAATGTAATCGACGTCTTTTTTCAATAACGATTCTGCGTGCAGCGCGCAATTTAATGACATTAACAATTGACTATTATGGCTTTTGTACAAATTGTCGCATCCCATCAGCATTTCTGCTTTAGCAGAGCCCACTTCATTCAAATAAACATTTCGCTTGAACTCGTCGAATTCGTAGTGCTCATCTTGTTTGAGCTGCCTAGCCACTGCTGCGAAACGAATGCCGTCATTATCGGAAGAGCCTGACTCACCTGCGATGACTAGCGGCACCCGCGCTTCGTCGAGAAGCAGGGAATCCGCTTCGTCGACGATGACGTAATGGAAAGGACGATGCACGGTATCGGCTTCGC
>NZ_ASSB01000165.1:0-1751 GCF_000520755.1 Paenibacillus sp. 1-18 | reverse complement strand
TAAAATCTCTCTTCAAGACATTTGGAGCTATTTTCCTTTCGGCTCCTTTGTTATGAACGGTATTTCTTCCTACGAACCATACAATGAATCCCTAACTCCTTCATTAAGCGCTGAACTGTCTTATGATTGATTGGAGTCATTTTGCGAATCTCCCTGGTCATAGTTCGGTATCCTGCTCGACACTTTAATTCATCATTAAATAAACGCCGCATCTCTGTTTTCACATCGGCGTACTTATCAGGCTTGTTCCACTTTTTCACGTGATAATAGTAAGTGCTTCGAGGAATACCTGCAATTTGGGCAAGCTCTTTCACGTTAAATTTATGCCTTAGCTCGTATATCATATGAGCTTTGTCATCGTTTGTAATGAGTTTTTTTCTGAACTAAGGCATTCAATTTTTTTAGGTACGTTACCTCCATACGAAGGGGTTGGTTTTCCTTCATCAGCTCGTCTACAGCACTTTCATTTGTCTCCAGTTCTTTTTACTAGCTGTACGTCCTCGACGCTCAATATAGAGCCCTTCAGGTCCTTCATTTCGATAAATGCATTCCCAATTCCGGATGGATCTATCTTGTACGTCATGCTTCTTCGCAGCAGCTTTATAACTCAAACGATTCTCATGCATATCTTCTAATATGTACTGCTTTTGTTCTCCAGTAAAAGTCCTGTGTGTTCCCTTTTTGATTAATCCAGCAGCCCATGCTTGGAGCATGCTGCTACCCATTCATTAACCGTTACATGGTTCATCCCATGCTTACGTGCTGCTTCGTTCTCAGACAGCCCTCCTTCAAGTACATCTATAGCAACTTTTATTCGTATTTCTTCGCTGTATTTGACCATAAAGTAAAATCCGTCCCCTTTCCTCTTAGATGATTATATCATGTGACTAAGATTTGGGGGGCGGTTCAATTTGGTCAAGACCCCATTTTATAGACATTGAAAAAAGACCCTAGACTATAAGCCGCTTCCGGTACTCTACCGGGGGCAGTTTATTTAGCCTTCGTTGTGGCCGATGTTGGTTATAAAATCGAATGTAATCTTCAATTTTCCTTTGTGCCTCATCCATATTTCGGATATCATAAGGATAGAGTCCTTCCGTTTTGAGATGCGAGAAGAAGCTCTCCATCGAGGCATTGTCATAACAATTGCCTCGGCGAGACATGCTGATTCGGGCGCCGACCTTTGGCAGCATGTCGTGGTATGCATGGGACGTGTACTGGAATCCCTGGTCGCTGTGAACGATCAGTCCGGTCACGTCTTTTTGCTGAGTCCACGCCTGCTGAAAGGTTCGGAGAACCAGTTCATTGTCGTTCCTACACATGTAAACGAATGGCCTCTTTTTTGATCTCATCCGAGTATGTTTTAAACTTCTGTCCTTTAATCGCCATAACAATACACCCCCTAGAATTTCATCGGATAAACCAGAGGGTTTATCCAATGTCTATTCTAAGGGGTGCACTTCACAAGTATCATCGGGCTTTTGTTAAATTTAGGAGGTGGCAACTTTGGTTCAATCAGAGCGGTATTATGGTAAAGAAATATTAGAAAAGGTAAAGACGGGCGCACATATTGATAAAAAAATGAATTAAATTCAGTACTTTAATTATATTATTAGTACTATTTTTTTAATAAATAAATTACAAATAATGGATTACAGTACACAACTATATTGTATATCGTTTAGGTAGAAAAAGTTGCATTTTACTCTTTAGTACCACGCCTGTTGAATAACCAAAATAAGTAACTCAAT
>NZ_ASSB01000164.1:0-685 GCF_000520755.1 Paenibacillus sp. 1-18 | reverse complement strand
TAAGGATTTTAGCACGATGCTAAAGCATATTGAAGAAACTACGCCCCTACGCAAGACGGTTGATACCTCCGAAGTTGGAGATACCGCGTTATTCCTATTTTCCCATTTATCGAGAGGCATTACGGGAGAAGTTATCCATGTTGATGCAGGATACCATATTACGGGGATGTAAGGAGGGAACGCTGTGCTTGTTACGCATACGGATTGCCGTATTATCTCACCTGAAGGGATTAAGACAAGGGAGCGTCTGGAGCGGGATGTTACGATCTTCTCCCGTATGTTGGCTCTCCGAGGAATTCCTGAAGAAGGCAGAGTGATTCTGAAGGCGGCCAATTCTTATTATTTTGTTGTGTCTCTGTTCTCCCTGTGCAACATTGCTGTTTCGGTGACTGTAGTGGACGAGCAGACTGTGCTCGATGAGGTAGCCCAAATCTATGATGAAGCGGGTGCCTGCTGCATCCTGACGGATTGCGATCTAGAACTTCCTCATGCGCTCGTTATTCTGATTCAAGATCTAATTCAAGAAGAATCCGTACACCCGCATTGGGTGGGAGAGCCAGAGATTGAAGCCCTCGACTTTAACAAGTGGTGCGAGAGGCCGGATGCCCTCATTCTGTATTCTTCTGGTACGACGGGAAAACCCAAGGGAATCGTGAAGGCTGGATCTGCTTTCATGGACAATATC
>NZ_ASSB01000163.1:0-10218 GCF_000520755.1 Paenibacillus sp. 1-18 | reverse complement strand
ACAAAAGCCGCTACCAGCTGGTGGCGGGCGCACATTTGACGTGGTTATTCTTGATCCACCAGCCTTTGCCAAAACAAAGAGTGCGGTCAAAGGAGCTATGCGGGGATATAAAGATATCAACCTGCACGGAATGAAGCTTGTGAATGAGGGTGGCTATCTGGTGACGGCAAGCTGCTCGTTCCATATGCGGCCGGAGCTGTTTCTGGATACGATTAAGGAAGCGGCGGCTGATGCTGGGAAGATCCTTCGTCTGGTAGATTGGAGAGCAGCCGGCAAGGATCATCCCCAAATTTTGGGCGTGGAGGAAGGCCATTATTTGAAATTCGCTATCTTTGAGGTGCGCAGTCAGAAACAGCTGTAGGAGTCAAACACAGTCTACCGCCTTTTAGATGGTTAAATAAGTAAAAGAGGCCCATGTAATGTATATATCAGTCCTGTAGAGAAGGCATGCATCAAGCCAACCTGCGGGACTGTTTGTTTTTTGAGGAAGGATGCATGCTGTAAAATGGCAAACGTACGTTCTTTTCTCCCTTGCCTCGTGTGCTATACTGTTTAGTAGAATGTTGTTCCTTGGAAAGGAGGCTGCATCATGTCGGTCCGTTTGTTGATTGGCCGCTCGGGCAGCGGTAAAAGTACGTTAATCCGTCATGAAATGACGTCTATGCTACGCGAGCAGCCGCTAGGTAAGCCTATGCTGCTGCTTGTGCCGGAGCAATCGTCATTTGCTTCCGAGCATGCGTTGCTTACAGAAGCCGGAAACGGTGTTCAGGGGTCGGTGCGCGCCCAGGTGATGGGATTTCATCGTCTTGCTTATTTAGTCATGCAGGAAACCGGAGGTTCAGCGCTGGTGCCAGTGACAGAAGAGGGCAAGAAGATGCTTTTATATAAAATTATTCGTCGTCGCAAGGATGAACTGAGTCTGTTTAAGGACTCGGGTGACCAGCTTGGCTTTGTGGATCGGTTGAATACGCTGTTTACGGAGCTGAAGCAGTACGGGAATGATACCCGGTCTGTACCTGAGCAGTTAGAGCGTATGAATAGCGCAGGGGAGTCAACCCCGATTTTACGCAGTAAGCTCAAAGATATCAGCTTAATCTATGAGGATTTTGAACGCGAGCTGTCACTTAGATTTATTGACGGTGAGGATACGCTGCGCATGCTGGCAGAACAGATTGCCGAGTCTTCTATTGTCCGTGGAGCAGATATTTGGATGGATGGCTACCGCAGGTTTACGCCGCATGAATATAAGGTGGTGGAACAGCTTATGCTGCACGCTTCTTCGTTGACGGTGGCGCTGACCTGCAACCGCACCTATGAGAGCGGACAGCTTCCGCATGAGCTGGATTTGTTTCATCCGCCAGCAGCTACCTATGTAAAGCTTAAAGGAATGGCGGACGAGCTTATGCTGGAGACGCAGACATTATTATTGCGCCCAGACCCAGTGCCGAGATTTAAGGAGCGTCCGGCGTTGGCATATTTGGAGGCACATTTTGAACATCGCACAGGATTTCGGATGCGGCAGCAGCAACGGGAGCAGTGGGCAGAAAAACAGCCGGAGGGCATAAAGCTGTACGCTGCCGCCAATCGTCGTGCAGAGCTGGAAGGGGCCGTACGCGAAATGCGCCGCCTGGCCCGTGATGAGGGTGCGCGTTATCGGGAAATGGCTTTATTTGTACGTCATATTGAAGATTATGAGCCGTGGGTGGAGCCGATATTCAAACAATATGAGGTTCCGGTATTTCTGGATCAGCGGAGAAATATATTGCACCATCCCTTAGTGGAAATGATTCGGGCTTCGCTGGATATTGTCCAGCGGCGTTGGCGGTATGAGGATGTATTCCGTGCGGTCAAAACAGATCTTCTGCTGCCGTTGGATGGTCGGGTTAGCCGTGAGGACATGGACCGTCTGGAAAATTATGCACTGGCCTGCGGAATACAAGGCAGCCGTTGGACAGATGGACGACCGTGGCAGGCTGTTCCCAGCCTGTCGCTGGAACTGGAGGAGCAGGAGCGGAATCGGCAAAGAGATGAGACATTAGATTTGATGGAGCTATGCCGTGATGTGATCGTGACGCCTTTACGTGCGTTTGAAAAACGTCTGGGGAAGGCCCGCACAGCACTTGAAAAGTGTGAGGCAGTATATCTTCTGCTGGAGGATGCAGACATCGGTCATAAGCTGGATGTCTTTATTCATCAGGCTGAGGAAGCCGGAGATCCTGAGCAGGCCAAGGAGCATCGTCAGGTATGGGATGCAGTGCTTGAGCTGCTGGATCAGATCGTCGAAATGATGGGTGATGAGAGACTGGATACCTCTTTATTCGCGGGGGTACTGGAGACGGGCTTGGCTGAGTTCCGTATGGGGCTTGTGCCGCCGGCACTGGATCAGGTACTTGTCGGCAACACGGATCGTACACGTGTAGCTGGCATACAGCATGCCTTTGTGCTCGGTATGAACGAAGGTGTGATGCCGGCTGTGTTTCATGAGGACGGCGTGCTGAATGAGCAGGAGCGTACCGCTTTGAACGAACGAGGCGTAGAGCTGGCACCGGATATGACAAGACGTCTGTTGGATGAACGCTTTCTCGCTTATTCGGCTCTTACATCCCCTGGCAAAAGCCTGTGGATGAGTTATGCTGTGACCGATGAAGAAGGGAAGTCGCTGCTGCCATCAGAGTTGGTTCGCCATGTCCGGCAGCTGTTTCCCGGTCTGGAAGAACGTCCACTGGCTGGATACCCTCTGCCTGCGGATGACTGGGCGACGCAATGGGAGTATGCTTCCCATCCGTCCGAGGCTTTACCGCAGCTCATAGCACAATTGCGGCATTGGCGGCGTGGCGGTGATATTTTATCTCCTTGGTGGGATGTATACAACTGGTATGCCAGTCAGGAAGGGCGTGAGAAGGACAAGCTGCGGCAGCTGCTGACCTCTCTTTTTTACGAAAACCACGCCGAATTGCAAAAGGAAACGAGTCACCGTCTGTACGGCAGCAAGCTGCGTACCAGTGTATCCCGGATGGAACGTTTTGTCGCATGTCCGTTTTCGCATTTTGCCTCTCACGGTCTTCGTTTGAAGGAGCGTCAAATGTATCGCCTGAAGGCACCGGATATCGGACAATTGTTCCATGCAGCGCTTGGAGAGATGGCGATCAATCTGCGGGCAAGAAACATAAGCTGGGGGAGTCTCAGCACGGAGGAGTGCCGTCAGGAGGCGGAAACGACAGTGGAGCGTTTGGCTCCTCGCCTGCAAGGCGAGATTTTAATGAGCTCCAAGCGCTATGGCTATATTTTACGCAAGCTGAAGGATATTGTGAGCCGTGCTTCATTGATTTTAGGTGAGCATGCGCGTAGAGGCAGCTTTGAGCCGATTGGGCTGGAGCTGGACTTTGGACCGGGCCAACCGCTTCCGCCCCTGACCTTTCGGCTGGATAACGGCGTTGTCATGGAAATTGTCGGACGAATTGACCGTGTGGATGTGGCAGAGGGAGAAAAAGGTTTGCTATTGCGGGTCATTGATTACAAGTCCAGCCAAAAGGATCTTAAGCTGCATGAGGTGTACTATGGCTTGTCCCTGCAAATGCTCACCTATCTGGACGTGCTGTTAAATGCGGCAGAGGAATGGTTGGGCGAAACGGCCTATCCGGCGGGGACGCTATATTTCCACGTTCACAATCCGATGTTGCAGTCGCCTAACGGCCTTAGTGCAGAACAGGCTCGTCAGGAGCTTTTGAAACGCTTCAAGATGAAGGGGCTATTGCTGGCGGATCGAGACGTAGTTGGGCAGATGGATACGGCACTGGATAAAGGGTATTCCTCCATTTTACCTGTTGCGGTGAAAGCAGATGGCAGCTTTTACAGCAGTGCGTCCGTTGCTTCACCGGAACAGTGGGATCGTCTGCTGACTTCGGTCCGTAACAATATTCGAACGATTGGAACACGGATGACAGAGGGCGATGTGGCCATTGAACCTTATCGTATTCAGCAGGAGACGGCATGTACGTTCTGCTCGTTCAAGCCAGTTTGCCAATTTGACGATAGTTTGGAAGGCAGTGGCTACAATCAATGGGGTAAGCCGGGTAAGGATCAAATATGGAATCTACTGGGTCATACACAGGAAGAGAAAGGAGGAATGGACCCATGATAGAAGCTTCTAACACGAAAAGCATGCTCAACACAAAAGGCATACCGAAGCCGGAAGGCAGCATGTGGAGTGATGACCAGTGGCGCGCCATTTCGGAATCCGGAAACAACATGCTGGTGGCCGCAGCGGCGGGATCTGGCAAAACAGCGGTGCTTGTAGAGCGTATTATTCGCAAAATCGTCGATCCCCAGCTCGGTTTCAGCGTGGATCGGTTGTTGGTGGCGACCTTTACAAAGGCCGCAGCTGCCGAAATGCGTCAACGGATACGAGAAGCGCTGGAGCGCGTGCTGGAACAGGAGTCGGAAAGTGAGCATGTACGCCGCCAGCTGTCGTTGCTGAATCGGGCCTCGATTACGACGCTTCACTCTTTTTGTATGGAGGTCATTCGCAGGCATTATCAGGCCATTCCCCTGGACCCCGGTTTTCGGATTATGAATGAGCATGAGACGGAATTGCTCCGACAGGAGCTGCTGGAAGAGCTGTTTGAGGAAAAATATGAGACTCATGATGAAGGCAGCACGTTCCGCAGGCTGGTGGACTGGTTTAGTGGAGAACGTACCGATGATGCGATGTATGTGCTTGTCCAGCGGCTGTATGATTTTTCTCAAAGCCATCCTTGGCCGGAGCATTGGTTGAGGGAGACAGCAGCAGCGTTTCGTGTACAGGATGTGGCCGCTTTGGGAGAGACTTCTTGGGTTCGCAGCATTGTGGCGGATGCCAAGCTTTCCCTGCGCGGAGCCGCAAGCTTACTGGAACAGGCGCATGAAACTGCGATGCAGCCCGGCGGTCCTGCACCTTATGCAGCAACGCTGCAAGAGGATGCGGCGATGGTGAAGGGATTGCTGCAGGAGTTGGAGACACAGCCGTGGGCGACCCTGTATGATCACTTTCAACTGGCGTCCTTCGGCAAGCTCAAGCCGGTCAAAAAAGATCAGACCGAGCCTGCATTGCAGGAACGGGTCAAGCAGCTGCGTGAGGCAGCAAAAAAAATGATTACAGATATGAAAGCTTCTCTGTTCGGCAGGAGAGCGGGAGCCTATTTGGAGGAATTGCACGCAGCGGCTCCCTTGATGGACGAACTGGTAGAGACCGTCATTGCATTCGGTGAACGATTTCAGCAGCACAAGCAGTCTAAAGGGCTGGTGGATTTCGGGGATTTGGAGCATTATTGTCTTAAAATATTGCGTCATCCTGATTCTACTCCGGATAGCTTGCTGCCTTCGGACGCTGCGCTTGAATACAAGGCGCAATTCGATGAGGTTCTGCTGGATGAATATCAGGATACGAACACTGTACAGGAAGATATCGTCAGGCTGGTTTCTCGCGAGGAACCGGGTAACCGTTTTATGGTAGGAGACGTGAAGCAGAGTATATACCGGTTTCGGCTGGCAGAGCCGGGTCTGTTTTTGAATAAATATCAACGATATGGCAGGCAGGAGCAGGAAGATGGCCTTTTGATTGATTTGGCGCGTAATTTCCGCAGTCGGGAGGAAGTTGTCGATGCGGTCAATTTGGTGTTCCGTCAGATTATGAGCGTTGATGTGGCTGAAATTGAATATGATGAACGGGCTTGGCTGGTACACGGCGCATCCTATCCCGAGCAGACGGAGAAAGATGCTGCATCTGCCTACGCACCTGAGTTGCTGCTAGTTGATAAAGGCGGGAAAGGTCTTTCGGATGCATTGGAAGAAGCTGAAGCAAATGATGAGTCTGCTGTACAGGAAAACGAATTGGCCGAGCTTGCTGAGCTGGAAACGGCGCAGTTAGAAGCGCGTGCGATCGCGCAACGGATTAAGGAACTGACAGGAGATACGGGACAACCACTGTTGATTTACGACAGAGGTTTAAAAACGATGCGCCCGGCAGTCTACGGTGATATCGTCATTTTGCTTCGTTCAGCCAGCGTGTGGGCTCCTTTAATTGTGGAGGAACTGCGGCTTGAGGGCATTCCGGCTTCCGGGGAGCAGACGACAGGCTTTTTCAAGGCAACAGAAGTTGAGGTGATGTTGTCCTTACTGCATATTATTGATAATCCGCAGCAGGATATCCCGCTTGCATCTGTGCTTCGTTCGCCAATTGTGGGCTTGACCGAGGACGAGCTGGCTCAAATTCGGTTACAGAAGCCTGACGGACTGTTTTATGACGCTTTGCTGACGGCAGCAGAGGCCGCCCCACTTGAGGAGAGAGAAAATGTGAGCTCCGCTGACATCATGGAGCCGGACCTTTTCACCGAGGACTCGCTCTCTTCATTTGAATTTAGTGATAGAAATAACGGAAATACGTTGTCTACCCGACTACGTTCATTTTTGCATAAATTGGAAGCGTGGCGGAAGGAAGCCAGACAAGGCAGCTTAAGTGAGTTGATTTGGAATTTGCTGGAGGAAACGGGATATCTGGATTGGGTAGGCGGTCTGCCTGGCGGCTCACAACGTCAAAGCAACTTGCGGGCGCTGTATGACCGGGCCAGACAATATGAGACTTCAACGTCTAACCGTGGATTGTTCCGATTTCTGACCTTCATTTCCCGTTTGCGGGAGCGAGGCGGTGATTTGGGTTCCAGCAGTGGTGGTACAGAGCCCGATCAGGCCGTTCGTATTATGACCATTCATAAAAGTAAAGGACTTGAATTCCCTGTTGTGTTCATTGCCGGGACGGCTAAAATGTTCAATCAGCAGGATCTGAACGCGCCGTTTCTCATGCACAAGGAGCTGGGGTTTGGTCCCAAATATGTGGAGGAGCAAAATCGGGTCAGCTACCCAACGCTGCCTAATTTGGCGATTCGTCGACGCTCCCAGCTAGAGTTATTAGCTGAAGAAATGCGGGTGTTATACGTGGCGCTTACACGTCCACGCGAAAAGCTTATCATGACCGGAACGGTGAAGGACCTCGCTTCACGCGCAACAGGCTGGGCACGTGTCAAAGAGCATACCGAAACCGTCCTGCCAGACTATATGCTGGCGGCAGGCCGCAGTTACCTGGACTGGGTAGGTCCCGCTTTGATTCGCCATCCTTCTGCTGCTGCATTGCGGGAAGCGGCGGGCGTTCAAGCTGGATATTTTCACAGATTGGAGCACATGCCAGGGGCAGACTGGCTTTTTAAAATTGTGGCTTCGGAAACTCTTTCAGGCTCCGGTGTGAGCTTGACCCATGAGGAAGAGATATCAGGCGAGGATCGCCACAAGAAAACGGAAGCGCTGAGAAATGCACAGCCGATTGACGTGAACGCAAAGAGTGAAACGGATATGGCCGCAGCTCTTTCCTGGACCTATCCGTATGAACGGGCAGGCAAGACGGCAGCCAATACGTCGGTTACCGAGATGAAAAGATGGCTGGAAATGCAGGAGACTGGAGCGGAAGATTGGCTGAATCTATCTGCCTCCCAACTAGCAGAGTTACCGGAGGATCAAAAAGATTCTCACACAGGGGGCAATGCATTACATCTGCGCAGACCCAGGTTTATGGGAAATCAACGTCTGACTCCAACGGAACGTGGAACGGTGTATCATACGCTGATGCTGCATTTGCCGCTGGATGGGGTGATGAGCGTCGAAGTTATTGAGGAAACCAAGGCCCGTTTGCTGAATCAACGCATATTGCTGGAGATACATGCGAAGGTGCTGGATACGGACAAAATATTGCGCTTTTTCACCAGTGAGCTGGGTGGCAGAATGCTGGAGGCATCCCATGTTCAACGTGAGCTTCCGTTTACTTATACGATGCGGGCAGCCGATTACTGGAACCACAGCCTGCCATCCATGTTGCCAGCACAGGAAACACAGAAAGCAGGTTCGGAAGGCGGTCAGGACGATAAAGTGCTGATGAACGGGATTATTGACTGCCTGTTTGAAACTTCGGAAGGACTTGTGCTGGTAGATTATAAAACAGATCGGGTATCGGAGTACCGTACGCTATCTCATTTAACGGAGCAGTATCGTTTTCAATTGGAGCTTTACGCCCGCGTGATCGAAGAGATTACAGGAAAAAAGGTTGCTGAGAAATGGTTGTATTTTTTTGAGGCTGGAGAGAATGTGCGGCTGTAGTTATGTACTAGAGGGAGGAGGAAGAGCATGCGGATTTTGCATACAGGTGATTGGCATTTGGGTCGCACTTTGGAAGGACGCAGCCGTTTGAAGGAGCAGGAAGCGTTTTTGGAAGAATTGGCGAAAATGGCTGACGATCAGCAGGCAGATTTAATTATGATGGCTGGAGATGTGTACGATTCTGTTAATCCTTCGGCGGCAGCCGAGCAGTTGTTTTATGAAGCATCTGCCCGCCTTACGGCTGGAGGAAGGCCCCTGGTCGTTATTGCGGGCAATCATGACCAGCCGGAAAGGGTATCCTCGGTCACGCCGCTGGTAAGCGGGCGCGGAATTACACTGCTGGGACTACCGAGCGGAAAGGCGGTGCAGGTTCATACACCGCGAACGGGTGAAATGGCATGCATCGCAGCCCTGCCGTATCCCTCCGAGTCTCGTCTGAACGAGCTGCTATCTGAGGACGGAGATGAAACGGTATTGCGCGAGGCATATAGCCGCCGAGTGGGTTTATTGATGGCACAGCTGGGTACAGCGTTTCGGCCTGACACCGTTAATTTGTCGATGAGTCATATTTATGTGCTCGGCGGGCTGGAATCAGACTCGGAACGTCCGATTCAGGTCGGGGGAGCTTATACAGTCGATCCGTCAGCGCTGAGCATCGGGGCGCAATATACAGCTCTGGGTCATCTGCATCGTCCCCAATATGTGAAGGGAGACGGACTGATGCGTTATAGCGGCTCTCCGCTGGCATATAGCTTTTCCGAGGCAGGACAGGCCAAATCGGTTACGTTGATTGACGTGGTTGCTGGCAAGCCTGCACAGGTCGAGGAGCTGTATATTACCAGTGGACGTCCATTAGTGAGGTGGCGCGCACGGGGTGGCCTGGAAGAAGTATACCGCTGGTTGGACGAAGGGCTGGATACGGATGCCTTTATTGATCTGGAGATTACGCTGGACGAAGCAATGTCGATGGGGGATATTCAGCGGCTGCGCAAAAGCCGTGAAGGGATTATTCACATTCGTCCAATGTATCCGGAAATGGCTGCGGCTCAACTGGGGCATCAACGATCAGAGCTGCCGGTTCATGAGCTGTTCCGGGCCTTCTATCAGCGGCAGACAGGCGGAGCACAGCCGGATGACGGATTAGTTCAGCTATTTCTGGAACTGGTGGAACAGGATAATGCAAGGGACCACGCTGAGGAGGATGATGCATGAAGCCGATTCTTCTGAAATTGGCGGGGCTGCAAAGCTATCGGGAGCCGCAGGAAATTCGTTTTGACGAGCTGACTGAAACCGGATTGTTTGGGATTTTCGGCCCCACCGGCAGTGGTAAATCAACGTTGCTTGACGCCATTACGCTGGCTATGTACGGTAAAGTGGAGCGAGCGGTGAACGGTACTCAAGGCATTATGAATCATGCTGAAGATACGTTGTCTGTTGCATTTACGTTCGAATTAATGTCAGCCCAAGGGCCTCGCCGTTATCGTGTAGAACGACGTTTCAAACGCGCCGGGGGTGTATCGGTGAATAATACGCTCAGTCGTTTTATTGCATGCACGGACGACGGCGAGGAAGTGCTTGCTGACAAGGTGCAGGATGTGACGCGCTGTGTGGAGGAGTATATCGGCCTGAAAATGGACGATTTTACACGTGCTGTCGTATTGCCGCAGGGAAAGTTTGCGGAATTTTTGTCCTTAAAGGGCAGTGAACGCAGGCAGATGCTGCAGCGTTTGTTCCATCTGGAAAAATACGGCGATCAACTCGCACAAAAGCTCAGCCGTCGTGTGAAGGACAATGACATGGCACTGAAAGAGCTGGAGGCGGAGCAGCAAGGTCTGGGAGACGCGAGTGCTGAAGCGCTTGAACAGGTGGAGCTGCGCCTCAAAGCAGCGGTTGCCCATGCAGAGACTTCACGCCGTGAGTTGGAGCGTGTTGCTAGCGAGGCGGAAGCGCTGAACAAAATCCGCGAGCTGGTCATGGAGCGCAGCCGCCGGGCGAAGGAGCTGGACCAGCTGGCTGCCCTGGAGCCAGCTATTGCTTTGC
>NZ_ASSB01000162.1:0-452 GCF_000520755.1 Paenibacillus sp. 1-18 | reverse complement strand
CCATTTTTGTTGTCCAACTAAGTGTAGCCGATCCAAAAAAAGGTAACATTAAATTAGGTGGTCAATAGGTGAGAGGGCTGTTGATACACATCTCCAAAAGTTGATGTGTATAACCTTTTGGATTATAATAATCGTGTTTATATTTTTTGGGATTGATTACAAAATATTATAAAGGGGGATGACAATGAATAGGGCAGCCACAGGAACAATATTTTGTTTTATATCTGCTATATTATATTCTTCTTATTTTCTTTGTTCAGCAATTATAGGAGCCGGAACGTTAAATCCTGATTATAATGTAACGTTTGATTCTTTAAAGGTTTTTGCCGTAATAGCTTTGATTATTGGAGTAGCTTACTTACTTGTAAGTGAATATGAGTATTTTAAAAAAAAGAAGAAGGACTAGGCCTTCTTCTCAGATTGTCGAGAAACCCCGTCTTTTGAGACGCGGG
>NZ_ASSB01000161.1:0-3380 GCF_000520755.1 Paenibacillus sp. 1-18 | reverse complement strand
GGGCAACCAAAGAATGCTTCCGGGTACGGCAGCCGGGTCAGCGGTGGAGCGTCCGCATCCGGTGTAGCAACCCGTGTGAGCAGCAAGCCTGGACCGGGCAATGCTGCGGCGCGAACGGCCACGTCGGTGGCAGGCTCACGTACAGAGCCACGCATCAGCGTGCCTGTGTGGAAATGCACCGACGACGCCTGCAAGGCGTGGATGCGGCGCGATACAACGAGCGCCCGCCGCACAGCTGCGGCCAGCACAGGCACGCCACCGGTGTGCCCGCTCTGCTCCTCCCCGATGACGGAGGGGACACGCAGTATCCCGGCCAGATAAGGGCGGGGCGCGAATAGCCGGTATGAGGGCTGTGCTTCCACTGCACTCGTGATATCAGTCCGACTTGTGGAGAGCTATAATGAATCAAAAAAAGCACTGTCGTTCATGTTCTCGGCAGCCTTCGAAAGACAGACCTAATAAAAGTAAAAGCGGCAGACTAGGACGTGAAAACCAAGCCTAGTCTGCCGCTTTCAGAATATGGAGCGGTCCCTTTTGATAGAACTTCTCTGTCTCCTTCACAAGTGAGTTTATTACTTCTAACGGACTAATTTATTTATTCTTGACTTAAACTATGGTTTAAATCGTATGATATTCCTGTCGACAGAGTAAGATACAATTTGGAGGACTCCAGATGAAATATTGTTCCATTAGCGAAGCATCAGCCAAATTCAATATTCCAGAATCTACGTTGCGTTATTATGAAAAAAAGGACTCCTACCATTAATCGAGCGGGATGGAGCGGGGAGGCGGCTATTTTCAGAAGACCAAATTGCGCTCCTTGAAACCGTTATATGTTTAAAAAACACGCACATGTCAATTAGCAATATTAAGCAATATTAAGCAATATATTGATTGGATCGTAGAAGGGGATAACACCCTCCAACCCCGACTTGAAATGATGAAGTTTCACAAGCAAGCCGTACTAGATGAAATTTCGTTGATGACAGAATCCTTAAAAGGAATTGACTTTAAAATTACACGTTATACCAAACGTATTCAGGAAAGTAACAAAGACTGATGAGGGGAGTGAAAAACAATGAAGCTTTCAGGAAATACAATACTAATTACAGGCGGAGGTTCTGGAATAGGATTAGCTTTTGCAGAACGTTTTCTAAAAGTTAGAAATAAAGTCATTGTTTCTGGACGACGTGAACATGTACTTCAAAAGGCGAAAGAAAAATTCCCTTGTGTTAGTCAACAACGCCGGTATCCAACAACGCTTTAATGTTTTAAAAACGGATGCGAAAAACAATTGGGATTATTTCAACAAAGAAATCACAACTAACATTGAAGCACCTTTCCATCTTTCCATGCTGTTCGCTCCATATTTTGCAACAAAAGAAGAAGCTACTATCATTAACGTCACTTCTGGGTTAGCTTTTACGCCGTTTGCGATTGCTCCGATCTATTCGGCAACGAAAGCGGCACTTCATTCATTTACAATCAGCCTAAGACACCAACTTTCTGACACGTCTGTAGAGGTAATTGAAGTTGTTCCTCCGGCAGTGAGTACAGATTTAGGCGGAGCAGGGTTGCATATGCATGGAGAACCATTAGATGCCTTCGCAGATGGGATTTTCAAAGGATTAGAAGAGGGTTCAAAGGAAATTGGATATGGTACTTCTGTGGCACGCTTACGCATGTCACGAAATGAAGTCGACGAATACGTAGAAAATATGTATTCGGCAACGAAAAACTCAATTGAATAACTCACTTATGAGATTGATATAAAAAAGCAAAACTCGCCCCTATGAAGGCGAGTTTTCTTCCATATTGTATACTCAATAGCTTCTCCAAGGTTGGGTACAAGTCGGACTTAATTACTGATCGAATCAATACTTTCTTCACAGAAACAATCTATCACCCAATCGGTGTTCCATCAGGTAGTTTAAAATCAGGCTTTAATAGAACTACATCCCCCTTTTCGGGTATTCCTCCAAGGACTAATACCTCTGATTTAAAGCCTGCTATACGTCGAGGAGGAAAGTTGACTATACCTATTATTTGTTCACCTATAATTTCTTCAGCCGTATACCTTTTTGTGATTTGGGCACTCGATGTTTTTATTCCGATATCTTGTCCAAAATCAATCTCAAGTTTGATCGCAGGTACTTTTGCTTCTGCAAAAAACTCAGCTTTTATAATTGTTCCAACACGAATATCCAGGTTCAAAAAATCATCAATCGTTGCCATTTAAACCTTCACCTCATCTTTTGTCTTTTCCTAAAATTACACACTAATCAATTTGAATTATAATTAGCAATTGAGTAGTTTAAGGTTTGTAACCAAAAATACATACCCATGCCTAGTAATGTCATTAATCCACCTATGAATTGGAATATAGAGATTGTTTCTCCCAAGAATAGATAGGCGAGAATTATAGCTAAAACAGGCTCTCCAATAATACCAACAGAAACAGTAGTTGCGCCTATAGATTTTAACAACAGATTAAAAATATATTGTCCAAAAATAGTTGGGATTACTGCAAGTAAAAAGAAATATGTCCAATCCGAAGAGTCATATTCTATCAATGTGATATGATTTAACAAACTGTAGACCAGCATGACGCTCCCACCAATAAAAAAGACAATAACACTATATAAATTTGCGTCCATTTTGCGACTTACTCTCTGTCCTGCCAACATATATGCTGAAACCAAAATTGTTCCTAATAAAGATAATCCATCTCCTATTAATGCTTCCCTCGAAACTCCGATGTCTCCCCAAGCTATAATGACTGAACCGAAAAGAGCAGCTATCAAACAAAGAATGGTTAATATGTTGGTTCGTTCTCTGAACATAAAGTATGAACCAATCATCACAAATAAAGTTTGTAATGATAAGATAACCATGGAACTCGCAACTGAGGTATATACCAAAGATTCCATCCAAAACAAGAAGTATAACCCTAGAAATAGACCAGCTAAAAAACGGTACTCCAATCTTTTTTGTTCATCTCAAGGGATCGGAGAGTTTTCCAAGGTACAAAAGGAAGCATAATGATTACTGATATATACAATCTGTACATTCCAGCCACAGCGGTTGGAGTATCTGAGGATTTTATCATAATGGATGAGATAGAAACAGACAGTATGCTGATGAACAGCAAAATATACGGATGAGACAGTAACGACGATTGATTTATTTTCACAGGTACGCCTCCAAGATGTCTTATCCAATCGTCTGTGCACAGGATTGTAATGATAAGCCGAAGATATTATATAATAATATCACCGCTTTTATTTTATTTGTGCAAATATATCTCTAATTTATATAGAAATATCGTCATCTGAAAGGACCTCGCAAAAATGGAAAAACAATTGCACGAGACCATTTTA
>NZ_ASSB01000160.1:0-416 GCF_000520755.1 Paenibacillus sp. 1-18 | reverse complement strand
CGGCAACGTCTGTGCCGACGACGTGGCGGTTGTGCTGGCGGACGTATCCGCAGGCGTATTCGTCCCGGCAGACCTGACCAGCAGCGCGACCAGTTCCTGGGCGCTGATCAGGTCATTCGGACGAAAGCGTCCGTCGGCGTCGCCCTGCAGCAGCCCGGCCTTGCGGGCTGCCTCTATTGCCGGACGGCTCCAACTATCGGCGGGCACGTCCGTGAAGGAGGCAGCACCGTCCAAATTGCCGGTCGGAAGCTGTAATGCTTTGACCAGCAGCACGGCTAGCTCCTGACGGGTGAGCTTCTGCTCAGGTCTGAGTGTTCCAGCCGGATCACCTTGGATGATCCCGAGTTCACGGGCCTTTTGCAGCTGTTCCAATTGCTGTGCTGTAAGCTGCTGCACATCTGTCCACGGGCTGGGAC
>NZ_ASSB01000159.1:0-625 GCF_000520755.1 Paenibacillus sp. 1-18 | reverse complement strand
TCGCCGCCTTCCTCGCTTCTCCGGACAGCCGCTGGGTAACGGGTCAGTTGATCGACGCAAGCGGCGGTTCGCATCTTTAATAGCCGGGCAAGCCTATCTAACAACAACTGCATTGGACTATTCCTGTTGATCGTATTGTTAGGTCACTTTCCACAACAAAATTTTTCGCCGTCACTTATGGTATGGTTCACCGTGTATGTTCTTTAACTATCCTGCCAGTTCGTATTATGAGGTCAACCAGTTTTTACTGGTTGATCCTTTTTTATATTGGGTCAACGATTGTAGGTAGCCGGGTCGAACGTACCTGCCAGTGGGATTCGATCCCGTCAGCTATAATGTTCACCCCCTACTTGTTACTACCATGTTTGAGGCTGGTTGGGACTCAGATCCCGTATAACAAGCGATGCTATGGAACACAAGAAGGTCTAGGGGCTGTCGGCCAATTAAGTAAAGGGAGAGATTTATGAAACCAGTTATCGGCCTAGATATTTCAAAAGCGGAAAGTCATGGACAGGCTTTTTTAGATCGTGGTAAGCTTCATGGAAGGGGCTTCTGCTTTACACATACAGTAGAAGGGCTAGCGATTCTACTTGAAAGGATTCGGGTGTCAGAAGAAAATAAAGTA
>NZ_ASSB01000158.1:0-13253 GCF_000520755.1 Paenibacillus sp. 1-18 | reverse complement strand
CCTCCCCCTGCCGTAATTTCCTCCTTGCGGCTTCCCTCCCGCGCCATATCCAATTTTTGAGATTCTACGTTATACTTGGCCACTGCCTGTTGATGTTCCAATGTCGCCTGATCCAAAGATGCCTGGGTTGCTGCTCCGGCTTCTTGTAGCTTTTTGGCACGCTCCAGATTTTTAACGGTCAGGTCCAGCGTTTCCTTGGCTATCTTCACAGCTACTTGCGCTTGCTCAAGCTCTTGCGGTCTTGCACCGCTCTTGAGGGCGTCCAGCTTTGCTTTGGCGGCGCTCGCAGCCGCTTTTGCCTGTTCAATCTGGCTGGAGGAAGCCTCAGCGGTCACACTGACCGATGTCGTGCCTTGGCTTTTCTTGGCCTGAGCGGCACTCACAGTAGCCTGTGCCTGGCCTACTCCTGCTTGAGCCTGCAGTACAGCGGCTTTCGCTTTGGACACATTACTCTTGGCTGCCAGCAATGCAGCCTGTGCCTGCTTCACTTTATCTTCTAGCTCGCGACTTTCCAGATGAGCTAACACCTGCCCCTTTTTCACCTGATCGCCCTCTTTGACAAGCATCTGGTCAATCCGTCCTGCCATTTTAAAGCTGGCATTGAGCGTATCCGACTCCACATAAGCCGTAGGAATGGAAGAAGACTGATCCGCAGACAAGCTGCTGCCTCCGCGTGGAAAAGCAGTTAAGGCATAAATACCTACAGCGATTAAAATAATAAGTACGGCGTAAATCGAATATTTTTTAGCTTTCATGTTCTCATCACTCCCACTTGTCTATTAATGTTGCATCCCCAGCGCGTTACACACAAATAACTCAATACTTTCGCGAACTTCCTGCACATTCATCGTTTCGCCCCAAACCATTGACCGCATCGGAGCAAAAATGTAAATGCCAAACAGGCAATTTGCCGTCGTTTTCGCATCCAGCTTGCTCGAAATTTTCCCATAGAGCTTGCCAGAGTCGATCTCTGCCTCCATAAAATCAAAATAATCAGCCAGCACCTGCCTAATATTAAAATGCTGCTCTTGCGAAACCCATCCTTTACTGACCAGTAGACGGCAAAAATCCGGCTCTCTCGCAATAAACTCAATATGTACCTGGATCAGCTGGCGAACCCTAAGTTCTACCTGATCCTTAGGAGTTTGAGCCATCGCTTCATGGATATCCTGGACAAAACGTTCCATCCCCATCTTCAAGATGTAAATGTACAATTCTTGCTTATTTTTAAAATTATAGTACAACGTTCCTTTGGCGATGCCACATACCTTGGCGATCTCCTCCATATTCGTTTCATTAAAGCCTCGTTCGGAAAAAGCCTTGAGTGCGCCGTTAAAAATAATTTCCTTTGTCTGCTGTTTCATGCTTCCTCCTTTTTTGAACTGACCGTCCAGCACAAAAATTATGTATCCATTATAAGCCTATGCTTAGTTATCCAGCAATAGGAAAAATGCAAATCATTCATTTTAGACGTTTTGTCTAAGCAGTCATTCTAAAAGAGCATTTTGTATATAACGTAAAAAACGGATTGAATCAGTGAGGGGGTCACTTATTCAATCCGTTATTTTATAAAAGCTGCCGATAAAGGGGGACGTATTACAATTTACCAGCCGCTTTCAGGGAAGGCCGATTATTTTTTGACCGTTTGATTGTATTGCGCGATTTTTCCTGTAATTTCTTGTGCAGCTTGATCCAATGCCTGTTTTGGCTGTTGCTGGCCACTGAGAACTGCCTCGATTGCACCTTCAACAATTTGACGAGCTTCCGGGAATACACCCATCACAGCACCTTGTGTAGCGGTAGATTGCGCCGATGCATGCAATTGGTCCACCGCCGTCTGGAATTGCGGGTATTTTACCATATTGTCTTTAAGTACCTGCTCGTTATAAGCGGCTTTGGTGATCGGAAAGTATCCGGTATTCACACTCCATTGTGCCTGTACAGCCGGGGAAGCAACAAATTTAATGAATTCCCAAGCTGCTTTTTGCTGGGCTTCAGGCTTGTTGTTCATAATGTACAGGCTCGCGCCACCTACCACGACGCCGCCTTCTTTAGCATCATTTGCTCTTGGCAGGAATCCCGTGCCTACTTCGAATTTATCGCCAACCTGTTCCACAATATTACGCAGTGAAGCAGTGGAATCCAGAGTCATAGCAATTTGTCCTGCGGAAAAGGCTTTAGCAGTATCGTCCGAGTTACGTCCCAGATTGGATACAACCTTTTCATCAATCATTTTCTTCCACCACGTCAGCGTTTTCACACCTGCATTCGAATTCAGCAGCGATTCGGTTGCAACCTGATTGCGCCCGTTGCCATTGTTCACATAATCCGCATTCTGATTGGCAAACAATTGCTCCATAAACCAGCCATAGATGGCGATGGATGCACCGGATTTACCATCCTTGCTCAAGGCCTTGGCAGCCTTTTCGAATTCATCATAGGTTTTCGGAGGATTGGCCGGGTCAAGTCCCGCCGCTTTGAACGCATCCTTGTTGTAGTACAAAATCGGGTTTGACGTGTTGAACGGCATTGCGTTCAATTTACCGTCAATCGTGTAGTATCGCGTAATATTCGGCTCAAGCTGGGACAGATCGAACTTGTCTGCATCAATAAATTGTTGAACAGGTGTGATCATTTTGGAGTCGATCATGAATTTGCTGCCGATTTCATATACCTGAATGATATCCGGGCCGCTGTCAGAACCAAGCGACGCTTTCAGCTTGTTCAAGCTGTCATCATATTTGCCCTGGTATACAGGCTCTACCTGAATGTCCTTGTGACTGGCGTTGAAGTCAGCTGCGATCTGCTTGATCGCTTTTTCACCGTTACCGGACATCGAATGCCACCAAGTCAGCTTTACTGGAGAACCCGCTGCTGCCTCAGTATTACTACCATTATCCGGCTTCTCTGCCGCCGTATTGTTGCTGCAGCCTGCTGCAACCACCATCGCAGTCAGAATAAGCAGGGTCAAGGCACTTTTCAGACGAACAAATCTCATAATCTCTTTTCTCTCCCTTTGATTGAATCATAATCTCGCATACGAAAATCTTTTACGGTGCTTTTTCGTGATCAAGCTTTGTATATAGGCTGCTTGCGCAGGTGTTGCTGTTAACTTGGATATTAACTTTGAATCAGAACCTTAATATGGGCTTGTCAGCCTTTCAGCGCACCCGCTGCCATTCCGCGTACTAGCTGCTTCAGTCCAAAAATCAGCAGGAGCAGAGACGGTAAAATGACAAGCGCGGTGCCTGCAAACACAAGATTCCATGAAGTGGATTCCTGAAATTCGAGCATGGAAATCCCAATCTGTACGGTACGCATATTTTCGCTATTCGTAATCAGCAAAGGCCACAGGTATGAATTGTACATGTTCAGGAACGAATATACAGCCAGTGTTCCGAGTGCCGGGCGCGATAGCGGAAGCACATGGAACAGAAAGTAACGGATATGTCCACATCCGTCCATGCGGGCAGCCTCGAACAGTTCCTTTGGAAGCTGGAGAAAAAATTGTCTTAACAGAAAGGTTCCGAAGGCTGTTGCCAAAAACGGAACCGTCAGTCCCTGATATGTATCAAGCCAGTTCCAGCTGCGGACCGTCAGGTAATTCGGAATAATGGTCACTTCCCAAGGGATCATCATCGTGGCTACAAACATGCTGAAAATAAGATTTTTTCCCTTAAACTCCATTTTGGCAAAGGCATAGGCCGCCAGGCTGGCTGTAATGAGCTGACCGATCATCGTAAGGCCCGAAATGAGAAAGGTGTTGCCGATAAAGGCAGCTATCGGAACGATTTCAAACACTTCCGTAAAATTGGCCAAATGAAAGGAATGCGGAATAAAGTGCGGTGGATAGGCACTCGCTTCCTCAGGCGACATCACCGCCATAAAAAACGTATAGATGACTGGGTATAAAATCAGAGCAGCCGCTATCGTAAGCAGTACATACAGCAACGTTGAATTAAGGCGTCCTTTCATTGGTAATGCACCTTTCTTTCCACCCATTTGAACTGAATCATCGTAAGCAGCAGAATGACGACAAACAATACAATCGCCTGTGCGCTCCCCGTGCCAAATCGAAAATTAACGAAGGCCTCCTGATAAATGGAATATACGAACACATTCGTACTGTTCACTGGCCCGCCCTTGGTCAAAATGTTAATTTGCGCAAAAGACTGAAAGGCCCCGATGATGGAGACTACTGTCACAAAAAAGATCGTTGGCGATAGCAGTGGCATGGAAATACGCCAGAACGTGACCAGTGGACCAGCACCATCCATTTTGGCACTCTCATACATGTCGTCTGGAATCCCTTGCAGTCCGCTGGATAAAATAATGTAATTGAAGCCGAGATTCATCCAAATGGTCATGATGGCTACGGAGAGCAGCGCCCAATCTGGACTGGTCAACCACGGAACCGGATTGATATGTAGCAGGGAAAGCACGTAGTTGAACATCCCGAGTGTCGGATGAAAAAGGAACTTCCAAATGACGGCGGATGAACCAACCGACAGCACCATCGGTAGTGAAAACGCGAACTGAAAAATGTGCATTCCGCGTAGTTTGCTATGGGTGAGTGCAGCCAGCACGAGCGCCAATAAAATACCTACAGGGACCGTCAATAGCGCAAACAGGAGTGTGACCTTGATCCCTTGTAGAAACTGCCCCGAGCTGAAAAGCACAGTAAAGTTGTCTAAACCTACATAAGCCGCAACGTTTCCTGCTGGATCTGTGGAATGCAGGCTGAGATAAACTGACTTCAACATCGGATAAAACATAAATACAGCAAACAAAATGAGAGATGGAGCCAAAAAGGTATACGCGAGCGCATTTTCGCGCAGTCTCTGTATTTTTAGCGAACCTGTGCGTATACGGGCCTTAGATATAGCCAGTTGCTGGCTCGTCCCGAGTCTCATTGATTTGTTAAGCTCACTCAAAACGGAGCACCCCTTTCTTTTCAAACCAACCTCAGTAAGTGTATCGTTTTGATGTAAAGGGAACATCAAGTGGACTGGAGTATAATGTTAATTTTCTCCTCTTTGTAAAAAAAGCTCCTTTTCATAGGTATACGCACAATGACATAGACTCCTGCATACGATGCATCATTACATGGTATGGAGGTTAGAGGCGAATGTCGTACAGCACCGTCAGTCCACAAACGTTGTATCAGGCCAGACCGGAATTACAGACAGAGCTTCCAAAGGTTCGGCAACACCTGCATCAAAGGCTCAAACCACACATCAATCAGACCGTCCGCGTACAAACGATGGATCATCATGTGTATGAAGGAACGATTGTTCACATCGACGCCGATCATCTGTATATAAGGGTTCCTCAGCCTCATCATTCGCCTTCCCCAGGTACCCCAACCCCTTATCGTTCCTATACCTACAACAATGTCATTCTGCCGCTGGTGCTGTACACGCTACTGGTGATAGTACTGCTGAGCTGATGACCGATCCATCCAGTTGCATGACAAAAAACCTCCAAATTCGTGAACAGCCGACCATCGGCATATTACGAAGTTGGAGGTTTTACATATTTATTTTACATTTTATAAATGAAGCATTACATAAGATATAAATGATTACTTGCCTCTATACCCGATTCCCGTCCCAGGACAGCTATAAAATACTCCAACGTGTCTGTATGCGGAAGATACCTAAATACCTCACGCTCATTCCGGTTCATCAGAACAACATTTTCGCTTGAATCAAGCGGATCCCTTTCCAGCTTGGCCGATGAAATATGGTGATAGTTAATGAACTTGACCCATGGAGTTCCAGCAGTGAAACAACAAAAAATGAGCCGTTTGGACGTCACCGCCAATATCCCACAGCATGGTGCGTCCTGCGGGCTCGGTTGCCAATCATACGTACAACGAATGCATGACCGGATATGTTCGCCCGCCTCTAATATCTCGCTAATAGCTCGTAGTTCCTCTTCCTTTGTGTTCATCCCGTCTCATCTCCTGTTCGAGGCTGAGGAACGAGTCGCTTGTATATCAAGAATTGGGTGAGCTTCTGCGGCTTGTCCCTCAACCTTATTCGTTTTCAGCCAGATTAAGAGTTTTACGAACGGACAAAGACCTACCTCAACTGTTCATTGAAACAAGGATGGATATGTACAATTTAACATGGTAATGGGGAGTAATCAACAAGCAAGCTACCACTCTTTTTGGAGCATGATTTGATGGTCAGGATCATGCTGAAAGCTGTGCTAATTTCGTAAACAAAGAATGGTATGCGTTCCTTCTTGGCAAGCTAATGCGAGAAAACGTCAGAACGGAGAAGATGCCAGATGAAATTTAACCGATTACTGTCTGCAAGTATCACTGTTTCCTTGTTCTGTGCCAGCTTTTGCCCGACACCCTATACCGATACAATACAGGCCGCATCGTACGCCTCTCCTGCTCCAACAAAGGGTAGAGCCTATTATGAGGAACGAGGGGATATTGTATGGGAAGTTCCTACCCCTCGCAAGGTGATTGCCCTCACCTTCGACGATGGCCCTGATGAGAGTAAAACGCCCGCCATTCTGGATTTGCTCAAGCAATACGACGCCAAGGCGACCTTTTTTGTCGTCGGCAGCCGTGTAGAAAAACTCCCGCACATTGTGAAGCGGGAACGAGAAGAAGGTCATGATGTCGGCAACCATACCTTTCATCATCCATCCTTCCATCGTATTTCCCGTAATAAAGCTCTGTCTGAAATGGATCAAGGCCAAGCCAGCATCGTTCAAGCAACGGGGACAGAAACCCATCTTTTCCGCCCACCGGGTGGTTCCTATAACGATACGCTCGTTAAACTATCTAAAGAAAAAGAGCTGAAAATAATTTTATGGTCCTGGCATCAGGATACCCTGGACTGGCGAAAATCCGGTGTACACCGCATCGTCAATAAGGTACTTCGCAATGCCCGCAACGGCGATATCGTCCTTATGCACGATTATGTATATAAAAGTACCCAAACCGTTGAAGCCCTCAAAATCATTTTACCTGAGCTGAAGAAAAGAGGGTTTACCTTCGTCACCGTATCCGAGCTGCTTGCCAATCGTAAGACGCCCGAAGGACTTATTGAAGTGAACAAATGAAAAATAGGGAGTATATGAGGTAAATATTACCTATGAAAATCATTGGCTACATAAAACGTTCTTCGTACGGAAAATATATTTATGAATTACCACTATCTCAAGGAGGCAACAACATGAAAAAAGCAATTTTGACTGTAGCGTCCCTGGCTGTATTTTTGTCAGCAGGATCGATGGTATCTGCGTCTGCACCCGCAACTGAAAAGCAAGAGCACAACATGCACCAACATAAAGTTAAGGCTCACGCGAAGCATGAACACAAGCTGCACGCCAAGAGCAAGCATGAGAAAGCTCATAAGCTGCATGCACGTGAAGCTGCACCTGGCAAAATCATCGGAGGAAAAAGCATTCATGCGAAAAGTATGAAAGCAAAGGCAACTAAATTGCCAAAAACCGGATTTGGTGGCGCGAGCGAGCAAATGAATTAGGGAGGGTCAAAAGGAGAGGGTTAGCTTGTAAACCCTCTCTCTTTCTTCATATGAACAATAAGTGGATCATTCGTATCATAGTGGGATTGATTTTGCTGGGTAATACAAGCTGTTCGTCTTCAGCTGAACATCATGGTAACTCCATCCACGTCCCGGCTAAGCCTGAAATTCAACAACTTAAAACGACAAAGACCATACAGATTACAAATAAACCTTTTCCAGGGATCATTCCACATAAAATCGATATTCCTGCGGTTCGTATTCATTCGATAATAGAACCAGTAACCTACTTAGAAAATG
The DNA here is from genome assembly GCF_000520755.1 of Paenibacillus sp. 1-18. NCBI lineage: Bacteria > Bacillati > Bacillota > Bacilli > Caryophanales > Paenibacillaceae > Paenibacillus > Paenibacillus sp. 1-18. The sequence goes on along the minus strand of NZ_ASSB01000158.1, from coordinate 5,439 downwards.
GTCAAATGGGCGTTCCAGGTAATACGGATCGAGTAGGATACTTATCTACTGGTATATTGCCAGGAGCAGCAGGTAATGCAATTATGGACGGGCATGTTGATACATACACGGGCCCAGCAGTTTTTTATCCTCTTAAAAAACTGCAAAGGGGAGATTTCGTGTATGTGACTGGTGGTGGCGGTTGTAAGCTTCAGTTTGTTGTGGAGTCGGTAAAATTTTACCTAACCTCCGAAGCACCGATTCAGACGATTTTTGGCCCTACAGAAGAGCACCGTTTAAACTTGATTACCTGTGCCGGACGCTACAGTCGAAGCAAGAAGGAACATGAAGGGAGACTGGTCGTCTTCACCAAATTGGCACACAAGAATTCAGCCTGTGAGAAACTTACGCTTCAAAACAAGGACAATTCCAAAAATAACCCAATCATTTTTCAAGGAGAATGAATAAATGTGCTTAGGATCAGAAAATTACAATTGCTGTGCATGATCTTAATACTCATCCCTGCTTCCAGCTTCTCTTTATTTCGTGCACAAGCCGAGCCAGCTAAACAAGATAACGTTGTCCCCTTTCTTCAAGAGCTGTTTGCTGACCGTACCCGGTTGTTGATGGATCAGGATAAAAAACATATCAAGGACCATTACTTGTTAACAGATAAACGAAGCAACTACGCGTACCTTCATGAAATGAACAGGACCGAATACCTTCAAGAATGGGCCAAACACCGTAATCTGAAAATTGTGAATGCGGAAAGCTCCATTCGGATAGCCCGAGCCGAAGTATTGGGCGATACAGCAAAAGTGTCCCTTGTTCAATCCTTGAAATTGAGTTATGAGTATCTCGATAACTATCCAGGTCAGCACGATTTTGGAATTGGAACTCGTCATGGTATTACTTTGAAAAAAAAAGATAATCGTTGGTACGTGGAACGTGAATGGTATTCAGATCCTCTGGAAGAGAATTCAAAAAAGATTCAAAAATCCGATTTATTTTTTACTCCCCATAAAGATGCCGCAACACCAGAGAGGGTAATTCATAAATACAACCGAGCACGCGCCGTTGATTATGCTAACAAATATGCAGGAACGACATGGGGAGCTGGTAATGGCCAGCGATACAACCAAAAATACCTGGATTATAACTCCAGAGGTGGCGACTGTACCAACTTTTCCTCCCAAGTTATCGGGGACAAGGAGGAAGGCGGTGGGCTTCCTATGAAATCAGGGTGGCATTACTTGTATGGCAATGGTGGAAGCCAAGCCTGGGTTCAGACAGACGCATTTAAAAATTTTCTGATACGCTCCGGCTATGGAAGGATTATAGGACAAGGAAGCTTCTCCGATATTGTCCAATCGGTTAACGAGCGGCAGCAGCATCTCGACAAACCCCAGTTGCTTCCAGGTGATTTAATTGCTTACGTATTAAACGGAGATGTTGACCACTTCTCTGTTGTAGTCGGATTTGATCAAAGTGGATACCCTTTAGTCAACTCCCATACCGCAGACCGTTTCAAAGTTCCCTTTGACCTGGGATGGGATAAAAACACTAAATATTTGTTGATTCATATACACGATTAAGCACATATCTCTTAAGACTTGTTCATATCCCGGAGGTTGCTGTCATATTAATAATATGGACAGCTTCTAACTGGGGTGAAAAACGATTTGAAATTGCCTCTTATATTAAAACAAACCATGGTGAGAGCTAACGCGATGATTGTCGTAAAAGCCATCGGCCTGGTTGGAAAAGTATTCATGACACGCCTTGTTGGTGCTGAAGGAATAGGTCTTTATCAGCTAGCCTATTCCTTCTATGGCTTAATATTGATGATTATTTCAGGGGGATTGCCGACAGCTTTGGGTATGTTTACAGCGAAGCATACAGCAAGAGGCTGGCGGTTGTTCAAAGTTTTTGCAATATTTCTGATTATCACAGGTTTGGCATGCAGTGTCTTAACCTTTTGGCTATCAAAGCCGATCGCTTATTTGCTTGGCTATCCGAAGCTCGATGTTGTAATTCGATGCTTTTCCCCTGCTATACTGGCTGTTCCCTTGCTAAGTCTGCTGCGCGGATATTTGCAAGGTCTTGAAAGATACACCGCGATTGCTCTTTCGGAAATCATAGAACAAACCGCCAGAATCGGTACTTTAATGTGGCTAGTGCCCATTTTTATTCAATCCGGCATCGAGCTTGCTGTAGGCGGAGCGGTATTGGGAACTTTTACAGGCGCGTTGTTAGCCTTCGCTATGCTTACTGCTATTTTTATGTACAATCGTCCTTCTGTCGCTATATCTCCCCCATCGACACGAACAGATTTACCTTTGGTGGTACATGCTTCATTTGCTATTGCGCTTACACGCTTGCTTAACCCGGTTTCCGACTTTATGGACGCGATTATCATCCCTCAACGATTACAGGTTGCTGGCGTTTCTTCCAAAGAAGCAGCGGAGATGTTCGGTATTGTCACAGGTATTGCTCTTGTCGTGGCATATATGCCTACCTTGATTACAGGCTCATTAACACACACACTCACAATGAAAATAACCGCAGATTGGCAAAATAAGGACTATAGCTTATTCTACAAAAAAAACCAGGCGGCCCTTCAGATAGCATGGGTCTGGGGATTAGCCTCAGGTTTTTTCATTTTTGAATATGCCTCAGAAATCTCACTATTTGTTTTTGGTATACAAAATGCCGAGATCCCCATAAAATCATTAGCAATGTTACCATTACTCGTCGGATTGCGGGAAATCACAACAAGCATCTTATGGGCACAAAATCGGAAGAAAACTCCCTTTATTGGGCTTGGCACAGGAGTTCTTGTCAACTTCATGATTCTTTATTCCTTAGTTGCCATTCCCGGACTTGGATATGCCGGTATGTCTCTGGGAATCATCATGCTGGAGCTGATCGCAACAGCCTGGAATTTCAAAGCCCTGGAACTCTTTCAGCGAACCAACTCCCGTACAGCCGTTATGCTGTTAGTGGATATTCTGGTTTTTGAAGTCATTCTTATTATGGTTACACTGTGTTCCAAGCTGCTATCCTCATTGGGCTGGCCGGAGACAGGCCTTATCATTATAGAAATACTTCATTACTGTTTTTGGTGCGCTCTCTATTTAAAAGTACGCTTAAAGAGGGTTTTCGAAGAATAGACAAGGCCTCGCACAAGTTTATTCAACTCGTGCGAGGCCTGATCTGGTTCATTAATATATCGACCTCTAAATCAGCTATTTCCATCTTCCTCTTGTCGAACTGGTCAAGTACTATCAGCCTGACTGCTCGTGCTGGTCCCGCCAGTTCTCATCTGGGAAACCTGCTTCGACACCCCTGGAGTCAATCTCCTTCGACGTCCGCGAAGGCGGACGTTACCGCTACACAATGGTCAATAAGGAGACCGGCCAGGAGTATCTCACCGGAGGTGTGTTCCTTGACGTCATTCCTTTCGAACGGCTCGTCTTCACCTGGGGTTACCCCGATGCTCCCTTCAAGGACTCCCCTGTCGTGACCCTAACCCTCACCGCACAGGGTGATCGCACCGAGATGATCTTCCACCTACGCGGTTTCGCTGGTCACCCCGGCGATCAGTACGTGTACGACGGCTGGTCTCATACGCTCGACAATCTGTTGACGCACCTTCGTGACCAGAATTAGTACACGGCAGCAAGAGCCTTCACGGCCTCCCGCAAGTTATGATTCTGCTAACAGAATGAAAGAGCACAGTGATGGAACAGAACCATCGCTTTTTTCGTTCAACCTTGCTATTGAACAAACTGGGAACGTTAGTTCAATGAAACAGCGACAGTCTAGAGCTTTATTTTCCCATCCTAACCTACCGCTGTTTCTTTTATTGTAGTTATCAAAACTTTAATTTCAACGAACATTTAAAAAATGGACTCATACCAGTTCCCCAGTCGAGCCCTTTACATCTACTCTAAATTAAACTGATTCCGCATATAATACACTCCGGCAATCTTAATCATATCGGGCGAAAACTTTTCTACGGAGATCCATTAAACTAAAGGGTCATTTGTGTTCTTCATTCATTCGGTTGTTTAGAACAAGTAAGAGTTTTTTAATCTCAATCAGTTCGCCTTCGATCCGATGAAGGTGGCTCTGCATATCGTCAATCTCTTGTTCGGCTTTGTAGTTGATCGCGAAGTCAATGATCGATTCATGCTTATCCCTTGCAGCTTGGCGGTTCTGACTCATCATAATGACAGGAGCCTGGAATGCTGCGATAAAGGACAAACACAAGTTCAACAAGATGAATGGAGGTTCATCGAAATGAAAGCGAGTAAACGGCAAGCTGTTCAAGAGTATCCAGATGGTCAGAAAGATAGCGAAATAAGTAATAAATCTCCAGCTACCGCCGAATGATGCAATCCGATCCGCAAGACGATCTTGCCAGCTTGTCGTTCTTTGGTACGCTTCATCTAAATGGGAAAGAATGCTATTTTCGTAACTATCGACTAGCCGATCAATACGACGAGTATTTTCCTGATTCAATTCAATATCAAAGCCTTGAATATGAGCAGTGCTTTTATTTTGCTGCTTTTTTTGAAAAAAATTCATTTTTGACATGTCGACTGCCTCCTTGTTTTAAGGCAGTCAGGCTCAATACTACCCCTGTAGGAGAGGAGTTGCAACCATACTCAATACGGTATCTAGTTTTAACCCGACTGCCAATAGACTCACTGGTTCTGGATCCGGTTCAGACGAACTTCCACTACTCATAGAATGGTTCAACCCCTCTCCCATTATCATGTTATTGGCTCCATATTTTACTGATCACACGGGAACCATATCACAATACCTACCACATTAAAATAAAAACGCCCCTCATCTCAACTGAAGGGGCGTCGTTCTACATGCAAGATAAAGCATGCAAATATCCGCTTCCCCCAAGTTGAGCTTTGGCACTATACGACGTAAAAGAACCAAAGTTCTTTAGCCACATTAAGAAGAGCCTTAATCCGGCAATTCCTGTTATACCCATTGGCATCTTTCGAGGTTTCCGGGCAGTGGCTTATGTTCGTATAGGAGCCTCACCTAACGAGGACATCAATATTTCCCTAGCAAGCATACTGCTGTCTAAATGTGCTGTCAATCCAAATATATTTACTATATTGCACCTGGTGACAGCGACGCTGCCACTCCCCCTTATAATGCAAAACAAAAAGTTGCTGTGGCGAAGGTGCGGCAAACAGGTAGTCTACAACTTCCACCATATCATCACTCAACGGCTGTACTACACATATTCCTATCTGGCTTAACGCTGCTGCAAATAGTTCATTATCCGACTTTAACACTTTATATCCTATGCTTCATGCTGATCACCTCAAATAGCTATTCGATGAATTGTGTATAAATTCCTTCAATGTAATAAATACCCATTACCAATTATGAACCGCACCCCAAATCTTAGACACATGATATAAT